>JBNMND010000037.1:0-26969 GCA_051274975.1 Planctomycetota bacterium
TCAGGTTCCAGAGGGGTCTTGGTTGGGTGGTGCGTTGGCCGGCTCAGTGTGAGCTGGCTGCTGCTCTAAGAGCACGGCCCGTGCCAAGGTCCGCGAGTTTGGCGGGTATCCTGTAAGTCATTGATAGTTATATAGTTGTGGCTTATCTATCAGGCATCCACTGCTACGAACTATCGTAGTTAACGAGAACTCGTAGCGAGTGCTACGAAGTGTCGTAGTGTTGGGGCGTGAACGTCGAAGCCCTTCCCCAGGTAATGGTCGCGGTCGCGGAGAACCGCTCGTTGACCGATGTGCTGCGCACGGTCGTCGACGGAATCGCCGGTTGCCAGAACGTGGTGCTCGCGCGCCTCTGGTTGTTCGGGCCCGGCGATCAGTGCGCGAGTTGCCGTTTCGCATCCGAGTGTGAGGAGCGTGATCGCTGCCTGCATCTGGTCGCAAGCGCCGGCAACGTCGAGACCGAGGGAGTCGATGCGCGCAACCTCCATGGCGCCTTCCGTCGCTTCCCCAGCGGTGTGCGCAAGATCGGCCGCATTGCCGCCAGTGGTGAACCGCTGTTGTTGTCGAATCTCGACGGCACCGAACCATGGATCGTCGATGCCGACTGGTTTCAGAGCGAGCGGGTGCGCGCCTTCGCTGGCCAACCTCTGATCTTCCGCGGCGAAGTGTTGGGGGTGCTTGCCGTCTTTGATCGTCGCGAGCTCGACGAGACCGATGCGAAGTGGTTGCGTCTGTTCGCGGACCATGCAGCAGTCAGCATCGCCAACGCGCGCGCCTTCGAAGAGATCGATCGACTGCGTGCAAAGTTGCAGCTTGAGAACGACTACTTGCACGAGGAAGTCGAGCGCGGCGCGACGGTGGATATGGTCGCGGAGAGCGATGGCATGCTGCGTGTGCAGCAGCAAGTACGCATCGTTGCGACGAGTGAGGCAACGGTGTTGATCAGTGGCGAGAGCGGCACCGGCAAGGAGGTCGTCGCGCGCGCGGTGCACAACGAAAGCCGACGCAACAAGGGCCCGCTGATTCGTGTCAATTGCGGCGCGGTGCCGGAGAACCTGTTTGAGAGTGAGTTCTTCGGTCACGTTCGCGGTGCCTTCACCGGCGCGCTCAAGGATCGGCCTGGGCGTTTTGAGCTGGCCGATGGCGGCACGCTGTTCCTTGATGAGGTGGGCGAGATCCCGCTCGCGATGCAGCCGAAGCTGTTGCGGGTGTTGCAAGAGCACGAGTTTGAGCGCGTCGGCGACGGCCGCACCCGGCGAGTTGACGTACGCGTGGTTGCGGCGACCAATCGCGACTTGCGTGCCGAGGTCGACGCCGGTCGGTTTCGTCAGGACCTCTACTACCGCCTCAGTGTGTTTCCGGTCGACTTGCCGCCGTTGCGAGAACGGCGCGCCGATATCGCCCCGCTTGTCGAGGTGTTCTTGCGTGCGGCCGCCAAGCAGCGACGCACGGATGTGGTTCGGCTCAGCCAGCAAGCCCTGCAACAACTCGAGCGCTATTCCTGGCCCGGCAACGTGCGTGAGTTGCAGAACGCCATCGAACGGGCGTTGATCCTGGCGCCGCGTGGGCCGTTGCGGTTTGACATGTTGGGTGGAGTTGCTAGCCGTGGCCGGAGTGCGACTTCTGTTGAGCCGCAGCCTGCGCAAGTCCGCACCCGCGCCGATCTCCGTGAGGAAGAGAGGCGCAACCTGATCGCCGCCTTGCGCGAGACTAATGGCAAGGTGTTTGGCGCCGATGGTGCGGCCGCATTACTAGGCATGAAGCCGACCACGCTGGCGTCACGATTGGGCACGCTCGGCATCGATCGTAAGCGCTTGTAGCGGGCTTCAGGGTGCACTGGGACGACTGCGGCCATGCGTTGCTCGCGCGGGTATTGCTGCAGCTCAGCCCGTTCTAGTTCGAGGTGCCACGGTGAGGTCGTTGCAGCGCATGGCGTGAGAACTCGGTAGGGTCATCGACGCGTATGAGCGACCCCGCGACGAAAGCAGCATCGAGAATGCCCTGGTGGCAGATCGTCTTGTGCGTGTTGGTCGCGGTTGTGCCGCCGGTAGGACTGATGATCGTGTGGGGCGAACTCGGAGCAAGTCGCACCAGTTGGTTGGCGTGGGGGCTCTATGTGTGGATGCCGCTGACGTGTGCGTTCGCCGTGCTGTGCCTGGTCTGGCGGTTTTGGGCGCGTGAGTCGCAACTGCTCGAACGACTCAGGGTTTGGTGGCCGGGCTTGTTGCTAACGATCAGTGCAACGCTGGTGGTCTTCCTGGTCTCGCCGCCGCAGATGCGCGTGCAGTTCGATGAGACCAGCCTGGTCGGCGTCTCGCAGAACATGCACACGCAAGGTCTGGCACTGATAACAACGGGCGCGGTGCCGTGGCAGGGCGCGGTGGTGCCGAAGGAGAACATGGTCGACAAGCGGCCGACTCTGTTTGCGTTCTTGGTTAGTGGTGTGCACGCGCTAAGTGGCTACCGGATAGAGAACGCATTCTTCGTCAATGGACTGTTGCTCGCCCTCGGGCTGTTCGTGTTGTTTGCGGCGGTTCGTTCGCGACTCGGGATCTATGCGGGTTTGAGCGCGCCGTTGTTGGTTTTGTCGGTGCCGTTGACGTGCATCGTCGCGACGTCCGCGGGGTTCGAGTTGCTGGCAACCGTGTTGTTGTTGGTTGCGACGGTTGCGGCGCTCGCTTTCGTCGACAAGCCCAACGATGCACGGTTCGCGGGCTTCCTTGGCACCTGCATGTTGCTGGCGCACTCGCGCTACGAATCGATGCTAGCCGTCATGATTCTCGGTGGCCTAGCCGCTGCGCTGTCGTGGCGTCGCTATCGTCCCGGGCGTCGCGTGTGGTGGTTGTTGGCCGTTTGCCCGACGTTGCTGACACCTCTGTTCTTCTTGTTGCAGCATGCGCAGGACCCAAACTTCACACCCGAGGCCGGAGGCCAGTCGTTGGCGTCGTTCGCTCACTTGGTCAACCACACCGGCCCGTTCGTGGTTGAGTGGTTCGGCAGTGGTGTCGAAAGCGCGATGCCTGGCTGGCTTGCGATGGTCGCGGCACTCTTGTGGCTGTGGCGGTTGGCCAAACGCCAAGCGACGCGCGTCGACCTGTTTGCGATCACGCCGTTGGTTCTGACGGTTGTCGTGCTGGCGTGGTTCTACGGCGATGTTCGTGAGCAAACGGCGTTGCGCCTGTTCTTGCCGCTTGCCTGGGTGTCGTTGTTGCCGTTGTTATTGTCGCCGTTGTCACGTCTGGTCCACGTGCGTCGGGCAGGCGTCACGTTGCTGGTCGCGTCCTTCACGATCTGCGCCTTGCGCTTGCCGTTCGTCGCCGATGGAACGGCATTTCCACAGCTTCCGATCGCTGCGCTAACGACCGAACTCGATCGACTTGTGCAACGATTGCCGGGCGACCGCGCGACGACGTTGTGGGTTGGTGTGCCGGCGCAGCACCTGATCGTCAAAGGTCACGCGGCGGTGTCGGTGCGCACATTCGAGCGCATTGGCCTCGACATCGGCATGCTGCAACGCCAGGGCGATATCACCAAGATCTATTTGCTTGAGACGCCGCTCGACCGCGACATGGAGCCGGTGTTTGGCTCGGCGCGCAAGTTGTTGCGGCGCGTGCCGGGTCGAGTGGTGGAGCGCATTGGTGGTGCGATGCCGATCACGGTATACGAAATCGGCCGCTGACTCGCGCCGCTGTTACCAGCGAGCGATGAAGTCAATCGTGATGCGCTTGTCCATGATGTCGTCGTCGCGATCGGTCAGAGCGAACTCGTAGACGAAGCCGAACTCGAACTGATTGTTGATCTCGAGGCGGGCGCCGATGCCGGCCCACGCGACGAAGTTCTCCGCCGGTTGCGTGCCGAGGTTGGCGTAGTCGAGACCGCCGATTGGCAGCGCCGTTGCGCCATCGTCGAGGTAGTGCACGCCGTGCACTTCGGCCACTGGCGCGAACACCGCGTAGGATTCCGGGTTCACGCTGTAGTCAACGTGCACATCCCAGTGGCCAATGACGTTGCCCTGATTGGTGTCGGTCGGCACGCGCAGCGTGAGGTTCGACAGCACGTGCAGGTCGTCGAAGCCATTGGCCATGCTGACGAAGGGGCTGAACTCGTCGGTGCCGCCTTGCAGGATGCCGCGATGGCCGTTTTCGGCCGTGTAGCGCATGCCTGTGGACACTACGAGGTCCTCTTTCCTATCGGCGATCACCACGTACTTGAGGCCGAAGCCAATGTCGTTCCAGCCTTCGTCGTTGCCAAGCAAGCCAGTCGACAGTTGGGAGTAGCCGTCCTTGGTTGCGATGAATTGCCAGCGATCGGAAAGTGCGATGCGTGCTTGCATCGCGTAGATCTTCAGGTCGCCACCGCCCAATGCCGAGCCGTTGGCGAAATCGTGCTTGAGGTAGAGGGCGCGCACGCCCGTGTCGTTGAACGGCGTCTCGAAGTAGACCGGTTGGCCGATCGGTTCGTGGAAGTGTTCGAAGCCTCGCAAACCGGTAAGGAAGCCATTGCTTTCGTTCGCGGCATCTTGCGCGCCCGCGATGCAGGTAAGCGACAGGCTGGCTACGAGGGCGGCCGACTGTGTCAAGCAACGAGTGAGGGATAGATGCTGTATCATTTGATTTGTCATCGTCCTTTTGGAGGCGCCATTGCGCAGCGACTTTTCACCGAGCATAGGCGTGCGCACAAGTTGTCGCGCGACTGCGAATGAGGCGACGCGGTGCTACGCACTGCAGCGGGTAGCCGCGGCAGTTTCTGTGGTGCGCCCTTAGCGCTAGGTCGCCCTGTCGAGGAACCGAAGCAAGGCGCCTTCGTTGCCATCGCAACTCTCTCTTGTGCCGCGCGCCTTGCGCGTCGGGTGGGCGTGTCCGTCACGCCATTCACCAACGCCGGCGCATCGGAGTCGAGCGTCTTGCCGTTGCTGATACGCGCGAGTTCACCAGTGGTCGCGCCGGTGGCTTTGCTCTCGAATGGTGGCGGGTCGTACGGCTGTGAGGGCACCCCGACTGCTGCCGGCAAGAATCAGATGCTGTTTTTCCAGGCGGTTGCACTGCGCCAGGACAACCGCGGCGCCTATCACTACTTACCGGCTGGCAACGTGGTCTGTGTGTTCCTCAACTGACGCACTGTTCTCGAGTAACGAGGAGGGGGCTTGCCGCGTATCGTTCGCTAGGCGAAAACGGTAGGCATGCGCGGCCTCCTCGTCGTCCCTCTGTTGCTGTTGTCTGCCGGCTGTTGGCAGCCTCGCTACTTCATTCCGCGCGAGAACCTCAACGGCACGGGCCCCGATGGCAATCCGTCGGCCGTCTACGCGGTGGATGGTGGCGAAGGTGCCCAGAAGCAACGCCAGGGCGAGATACGGCTTTGGTCGAAGGGCGCCAAGGCACACTTCACCGATGAGGACGAAGAAGTCGTCGACTTGCATATCGGCTTCGAATTGGAGAACACCAGTGATGCGCCGCTCGGGCTGGATGTCTCGGTAGTGCGCCTCGAGGAGCTGTTTGTTGACGGCTACCTTCAAGATTATCTCGAGCCGCACGAAGTGACCGGCGAGGTGATTGCCGCGCCGGGCTCAACCGCCCGCGTCAACATGGTCTTTCGGCCGGCGACGACGTACCCGGCGGAAATTGATTCGTTCTCGGTTCGGTTCGCCGTTCGCGCTGCCAAGGGCCAGCTGGTTGGGCAAGTCACGCCATTTGTCCCGGGCAGCGTTTGGCGGCGGGGTGCGACCGTCAACTCTCCGTTGGGCTACGGCCGGGGCGGCTATTACGGCAGTTCGGGCTTCTGGGGTGGTTCTGGCCTGTGGGGCGGCCCGTTCTTTCGCGGCAGCTTCTGCCGCTGATTTCTCCGATCGCCGGGAGTTTCGCGCAAGCGGGCCCGTCTAGCGCGGCTTCGATGCCCTCGAAGTGTCACCGGCAGGTCTACTAAGTCCGTGCCTTTCGGTGACGTCTGATGCCAAGGAATCGTCTCCCGCGCCGCGGGACGGTTGCATGACCCGGGCTCGACCGCTAAGCCTTTTGCCCCGATTTGGCGGAGATGCATTGCTATCGAGCAGTCTGTCGCCGCCACGCCCTAATCCGCCCTAATCCGTTCGTGACCCTTCTGATTCTGATCTCATGACTGAAGCAGAGCCAATGATTGAAGCGGTCGACCTGTGCAAGCACTACGGGTCGTTCGCTGCTGTTGATCAACTGTCCTTCTCGATCAAGCGAGGCGAAGTTGTCGCCTTCCTTGGTCCAAATGGCGCCGGTAAGTCGACCACCATGAAGGTGCTCACCGGTTACCTCGCACCAACCTCCGGCATCGCACGTTTGTGCGGCCTCGACGTGGTCAAGGATCGCGTCAAGGCGGCGGCCAAACTCGGCTACTTGCCGGAGAATGGTCCGCTCTACCCGGAGATGACCGCGCGCGAGATGTTGAAGTTCTTTGGCGAGGCGCGCGGCCTGACTGGCCAGCGCTTCCGCGACCGACTCGACTACGTGACCAACGAGACGGACCTTTCTGAGTTACTCGACAAGACCCTCGGCAAGTGCAGTAAGGGGCAGAAGCAACGCGTCGGCATGGCGCAGGTGCTGCTGCACGATCCTGAAGTGCTGATCCTCGACGAGCCGACAACGGGTCTCGACCCAAACCAGATCCGCCACGTGCGCGACTTGGTCAAGAAGCTCGGCGAAACGCGCACCATCCTGTTGTCGACGCACCTGTTCCAGGAAGTCGACGCAATGGCTGGCCGCGTAATGCTGGTCAACGAAGGCCGCCTGTCATTCGACGGCACGCCGGAAGAGTTTAAAGCCAAGGGCAATGGTCAGATGGACCAAGCCTTCCACGCCCTCACCACCGACGCTTAGGAAACACAAAGATGAATAGCAACATTGTGCGCGCGGTTTGGAAGCGCGACCTCCGCAGCTGGTTCGGCAACCCGACCGGCTACGTCTTTATCATCCTGTTCGTGGTGTTTGCTTGCTTGGCGCTGATGTTCTCAAGCGCCTTCTTCACCAACAACCTCGCGAACCTTCAGACCCTTAACGATCCGTGGTTCCCGCTGCTGGCGATCGTGTTCGTGTCGGCTTCGACGATGAACATCTGGGCCAGTGAACGGGCCAACGGCACGCAAGAACTGCTGTTCACGCTGCCGGGTAGCGACTTCGATCTGCAGCTTGGCAAGTTCTTGTCGGCCGTCTCGGTCTACACGGTCTCGCTGCTGTTCACGCTGGTCATGCCGATCGCGTTGATGTTCCTCGGCAACCCGGACATCGGGCAGCTGATCGCGAACTACATCGGCTTCTGGTTGTTTGGCGTGATGCTGATCGCGGTGTCGATGGTTGGCTCGCAGTTGACGCAGAACAGCACCGTGGCGCTGCTCTTGTCGATCCTGCTTTGCGGCCTGGTCACCTACATGGCCTTGCCGATGGGATGGATGGGCTTCACCAGCTGGGCGACGACTGGCCCGATTGGCCAGTTCAAGCTGTTCGCTGGCGGTGAGCTGCCGTTCTCCGGCATTCTGCTCTTCCTCGGCTTGACGGTCGCGTTCTTCTACTTCGGCCTCGCTCTCTTGGGCCGCCGTCATTGGCGTCAAGGCGTCGAAGGCGTGCACAGTGGGGTGCGCTTCGTTGGCCTGGCCGTCTGCGCGGGAGCGTTGACGATCATTGGTGTGCAGTCGTTGCCGCGCATCGATGTGACCGTCGAAGGCATCCACTCGCTCGGTGACGAGACGCGCGCTCTGCTAGCCGATCTCAACGCCGACAAGCCGGTCATCATTACGGCGTTCGTCAGTGATGAAGTGCCGGAAGCGTTTGTGCAGCAGAAGCAACTGCTGCTCAACTTGCTGGACCAGTTCGATTCGCTCGGTGGTGCAGCCGTCGAGAAGCAGTTGATCGTTCCAGAGGCGTATTCGAAGGAAGCGCGTGAGGCTGAGACCATCTTCGGCATTCGTCCGCAACGGGTCACGATTCCGCTGCCTGGTGGCGCGACGGCGAACATCCAGATGTATCTCGGGTTCGCTGTTCAATGCGGCACTGAAGAGTTCGTGACGCCATTCGTTGGGCCCGCGGTGCCGCTCGAATACGAGCTGATGCGTAGCATCCGTTCGGTCTCGAACGCGGCCAAGAAGAAGGTCGGCATCCTCAAGACGGACGTCGAGATCTTCGGTGGCTTCGACATGCAGACGTTCCAGCAGAAGCCCCAGTGGGCGATCGCGCAGGAACTGACCACGCAATACGAAGTCGTCAACGTCGATGCTGCGGCCGAATACCCGGACGACATCGATTGCTTGGTCGTGCCACAGGGCAGCTCGCTCGAGCAGGAGCCGATGATGCGCCTGCAGACGTACCTTGCTGCCGGCAACCCAGCGATCTTGTTTGAAGACCCGATGCCGTTGAGCCCCGGCTCGCAAGGCACGGCTGCCGATGACCAGAAGGGCGGCGCGCAAGCCCGCATGATGGGGCAGGGCGGTCCACCGAAGGGCAATTGGAACGGCTTGCTGCAAGCGATTGGCTTGCGCGCGCCGGTGGGTGAGATCGTCTACGACCTCTCATACCGCACCTTCCCCGGTGGTCAGGTTAACCCCGAGATCGTGTTCGTGCGCGGCGCTGGCTTGGCGTCCGATAGCACCATCACCAGCGGTTTGCAGAGCATCGTTTCGCTGATGGGCGGCCACGTCGATTCCTTCGGTAAGGAAGGCTTCACGTTCTCGCCGTTGCTGCAAGCGAATGGCACGGGTGCCAACGAGAGGAACGGCCACGTCAGGAAGGCCGAGTTGTTCCGTCAGACGAACCCGTTCATGGGGCCGCAGTACGATCCCAACGCTCGCCAATTCCCGAGCGCCGAAAATTTGACGATCGCTGGGCGCATCGTCTCGAAGCCAGCCGACGGTCAGCCGCGGGGAGTCAACGTGATCTACGTTGCTGACCTCGACATGATCGGCGACCAGTTCTTCCAGTTGCGTCGTCAGATGGTTGACGCGAACTTCCGCTTCGACAACGTCACGTTCGCACTCAACTGCATCGACACGTTGGTTGGTGATGACAGCTTGATCGACCTTCGCAAGCGGCGCCCGATCATGCGCAAGCTGACCCAGGTCGAGAAGGCGCAGGCCCAGTTCGAGAAGGAGTGGCAGATTCAGAACGCCGAAGCGGAGCAAGCCGCTGAGGATTCTCTGACAGCTGCCAAGGCTCGTCTTGACGGCGCCGTGCAGCTGATCAAGGACAACAAGGAACTCGACGCTCGGGCCAAGCAAGGCAAGATCGTTGAGGTCCAGCAGAACGAGACGCGCAAGCTCGATATCGAGACAGCGCAGATCGAAGTGCGGAAGAACCGCCGCCTCGAAGCGGCGCAGTATGATCGTGATGTCGCTCGGTCGGGCATCCACAACAGCTACCGCTTGATCACGCTGCTGCTCGCTGGTTTGCCGGGCTTGTTGCTCGGCCTGTTCACTTACTTCCGTCGCAGTTCGCGGGCGGCCGCCATTGTTCCCCAGAACCGTCAGGTCGGAGGAAGCAACTGATGAACGACTTTGCAAAGACAGGCGCCATTGTTGGCGCAGCTGTACTCTTCTCGCTCCTCGCCATTGTGATGAAGCCAGGCGAAGTGCGCTTGGACCTCTACAGTGACCAGGGAGAAGAGT
This sequence comes from Planctomycetota bacterium, assembly GCA_051274975.1. Lineage (GTDB taxonomy): Bacteria > Planctomycetota > UBA1135 > UBA1135 > UBA2386. Next base: position 9,611 of record JBNMND010000037.1, read on the forward strand.
TCTTCCCTGGGTTTGTCGACAGCGACAAGGTCGCTGAGCTCGAGCTGACGGCCTATCGTGTGGAGTCGAGCAGGGTTTATGCGTTTGGAGTCAAGCGGGGGCCAAAGGGCCTCTGGACGATTCCATCGCACAGTGACTACCCAGCCGACGCCTCCGACCAGATGGGCAAGGCAGCATCCATGCTGATCGGGCTAAGGAAGGAGTCCGTTGTCGGGGATCGCAAGGGCAACTACGCGGACTACGACCTGATCGACCCGGTCAGTGAAGGCACGGAAACCGCCGGCCGTGGCACGCGGGTCAAGCTCAAGGACAGCGCCGGAAATATGCTGGCCGATCTCATCGTCGGCAAGGAAGTCGATGGCAAGACCGGCACCCACTACGTGCGCCTGCCGGAAGGCAAACGCGTCTACAAGGTCGAGCTGAAGGGTTCGCTGTCGACGCAGTTCACCGATTGGATCGAAACGGACTTGCTGAAGGCGCAGGCGTTCAACATCGCCAAGGTCACCTTCGACAACTACACGGTTGACGAAGAGAAGGGCCTGATTGTTCCTGGCGAGAAGATCGTGATCGCCAAGGATGCGGACAACAAGTTTGTGCTTGAGGGTATCGATGCCGCCACGCAGCAGACCAATGCAGAGCGTGCCGACGAGATCGGCACGACGCTCGGCGAGATCAAGATCGTTGGTGTGCGTGCCAAGCCGCAAGGTCTGACCGCACGCCTCGAGCAAGCCAACGGCCGCGACGCGGCGATGCTGAGTCGCTACCTCAACCGGGTCGGATACTTCCTCGCGGGCGGCGGCAAGCTCGTCAGCAATGAAGGTGACTTGTTGTTCGAGACCACCAGTGGCGTTCGCTACACCTTGCGCTTCGGCAGCCTGGTGCCTGGCGAAGGCGACGCGGTCACAGCCGGTATCGGTACGGACACGCCGAAGGAAGGCGACGACCCCGTTAAGGACTCAAACAACCGCTTCTTGATGGTGACCGCCGAGTTCGACGAAGCGTTGCTCGACAAGCCTAGCGCTGTGCGTCTAGCCGCCGACGAATTGGCGAAGCGTGCGCAAGCTCGCGGCATGATCGAGTCGATCCAGGCTGCGCTCGGGACCTACGCGACCGCCAACGAAGGCAAGCTGCCGGCCGCGCTCGCGGACCTGACGGCTAAGCCCGAGGAAGGGGAAGCCTTGCTGAAGGAGCTCGCGGTTGATCCGTGGGGCAACCCGTACGACTTCGTGCCAGCTGGGGACACCTATGTGCTGATGAGTCACGCGGCGGACGGCAAGATTGGTGGCGAGGCCGCCAACCAAGACGTGCGCAGCGACCAACTGCCGCTCGAGGACGCGCTGGCCACCGCGGCGACCGAATGGACGACCTTCGATGGCAAAGTCAAGACCGGCCAGGAAGAGGCCGAAGGCCTGACTGAGCGCTTCGGTCCGTGGTACTACGTGATCGACAAGACGCTGTTCGACAAGCTGAAGCCGTCCCGCGCGGACCTGGTTCAGCCGAAGGTCGAAGAGCCGAAGCCGGGCGACGCACCCAAGTAGCGTCCCGCCCGCCCCAGGGAGCGCTTCACTGTTGCTTCCCTGGGACGCCTGGGCTGATTCGTCGGAGCCACCGCCGGGTAATTCCGGGTATCGTGGTACGCAATCGGGTGCCGTCCGTATGGACTGCGCCCCAAGTACCACCCCCATAAGGAAGCCCGCAATGTTGAGACACGCTCTCGCCGCCGCGCTTCTGCTCTCGATTCCAGTAGGTGTCGTCGCGCAAAGCGATGTCACGACTGGATCGCAGCAGGATCCGCAGGCTGCATACCAAGCGCTCTCCAAGTCGTTCAACAAGGCCATGTCGGCCTGGCGTGACGATCTGGAAGCGACGATCAAGAAGGCTCAGGAAGCTGGCGAGCGCGCCCCGCGTTCAGCCTACGCCCCGCCGACCGGAGACTTCATCTCCACCGCGCAAGAACACGCGAAGGAATTCGCTGGCACCGATGCCGCCGTTCCGTTCCTCGGGTTCATCCTGAAGAACGCCAGCCGCGAGCGCAATGCGGTCAAGTGGGCGGTCAAGGCGCTCGCGTCCGAGCACGTTGACAGCAAGGCCATTGGCGACATCGTCGACTACTTGCCCAAGGTCGCGCGCATGGCCGGTCGAACCGCACGCTCGTTGCTCAGTGACGTTGCTGACAACCACTCCGACAAGGCCATTCGGGTAAAGGCTCTGTTGGCGCGCGCTCGTATGCACGGCGCTGCCAACAAGACCGAGCAAGCGGTTGCCGACCTGAAAATGGTCATGGAATTGACGACCGATGCCGACCTGCTTGCCGAAGCCAAGGAAGCTCTCGTCGAAGTGCAGAAAGTCGCGCCGTCTGTTGGCGCGGCTGCCCCTGAGATTGATGGCGTTGACGTCGATGGCGTCAACTTCAAGCTCAGTGACTACCGTGGTAAGGTTGTGCTGCTCGACTTCTGGGGGTTCTGGTGAGGCCCGTGCGTGGCAATGATCCCACACGAGCGGTCGCTCGTTGAAAAATGGAAGAACCGTCCCTTTGCTCTGCTGGGTGTCAACAGTGACAACACCAGCACCGACAAGGGCATGGCTCTCTACAAAGGTAAGCAGAAGGAAATGGGTGTCACGTGGCGGAGCTTCCGCAACGAAGGCAATACCCCGAACATCAGTGATGACTGGCGTGTTCGTGGTTGGCCGACGCTCTACTACATCGATCACGAAGGTGTGATCAAGCACAAGAACGTCCGCGACGCGGACGAGATGGAGAAGGTGCTCGAAGAGATGATCGTGGCCGCGGAAGCGGCAGCGAAGAAGTAGCACTCGCTACCGTCTCTAACGCAAAGACGCCGCCGTACCACTCAGTGGTCCGGCGGCGTCTTTGTGTACGGGCAGTGAGTCGCGGGTAGCGCTACTTCGGCGGCATCGCCGGATCAAACTGCATTGCGGCGACCTTCCGCGTCGGCCGCGCCTGCTCGCTGATCTCCGCATCCAGCCGCACCGCAAGTTCGCGTAACTCGGCAACCAACTCCGGCTGCTTCTTGGCGACGTTCCATTGCTCACTGACGTCCCGTTCGACGTGGAACAGTTCCAGCGGTTCGAGCTTCAACTTCCAAGGCCCGCGCCGAATGCCGGCCAGTGCGCCTCTGCTCGTGTAATAGAGGAACTGTTCCATCTTCGACTTGGCGCCATCCGCCGCGAACAGCAGCTCTCGGACGTCGTGGCCATCGATCTTGCGACCCGCGGCCAACTCGCCACCGCACAACGCTGCTAGCGTCGGCAGTAGGTCCATCGTCGTTGCCACTTCCCTGCACACGCGGCCCTTCGGAATGCGCGCCGGCCACTTTGCGACGAACGGCACGCGTTGCCCGCCTTCCCAGTTACTGCCCTTGCCACCGCGCAGCAGTCCGGCGCTGCCGCCATCCAGTTTGAACGGCAACCATGGCCCGTTGTCGCTCATGAATACGACTAGCGTGTTGTCACTGAGCCCGAGGCGCTCGAGCGTTTTGGTGATCTGACCAACGCTCCAGTCGATCTCTTCGATGACATCGCCATACAGACCGCGCGGGCTAGTGCCTTTGAAGTCCTCCGATGCATACAGCGGAATGTGCGGCATCGAATGGGGCACATACGCGAAGAACGGTTGGTCCTTGTTGCGTTCGATGAAGTCGACTGTCGCCTCGGTGTAGCGCTTCGTTAACTCGCGCTGATCCGGTTCCCATTCAACGACCTTGTTGCCGTTCATGAATGGCAGGCGGAACTTGTACTTGCTGTTCTTCCCCCGATGTATCTGCGCCATGTCGTTCGAATACGGAACGCCGACGTATTCGTCGAAGCCTTGGTCGAGCGGTAGCAGTCCCGGCCGGTGACCGAGATGCCATTTGCCAAAGCAGCCGGTAGCGTAACCCTGTTCGCGCAGCATGTCGGCGATGGTCACTTCGTCGGTGTGCAGCCCGTAGTCGTACTGCGGGAAGATCACATGCTTGTGCATGCCAACGCGCTTTGGATAGCACCCGGTTAGAAGCGCGGCGCGCGAGGGCGAACACACTGGCGAGGCGACATAAAACTGCGTCAGCTTCGCGCCTTCAGCGGCCATCCGATCGATGTGCGGCGTGTGGATGGTGGGATGGCCGTTGCACGATAGGTCGCCGAAACCCTGGTCATCAGTGAAGATGATCACGACGTTGGGTGGACCCTTCGGAATGGATACGGAGGTCGTTTGGCAGCCGGCTAGGGCCAGCAAGGCCACACCTGCGGGGGCCACGAACGAGACGGGGAATCGAGCCATGCGCACAGCATGTCGCAAGGCTTGCGAGCAGTGTGGTCGCTTTTTGTCCCGGCGATCTACTATGTCGCGATGCGAGCGATCACCTTTCGCGGCGTCCGTGACGTCGTGCTGCAAGACATCGCCGAGCCACGGGTTCGCGATGCGAGCGACGTCCTGGTTCGCGTCAAAATGGCTGCGGTTTGTGGCTCAGACCTGCATCCATACCTCGGCCGCGAAACCGGCCTCGACGTTGGCACCGTCATGGGGCACGAGTTCCTCGGCGAAGTCGTCGAAGTGGGCAGCGCCGTGCAATCGCTGGCCGTTGGTGATTGCGTCGTCAGTCCGTTCACCACCAGTTGCGGCGCGTGCTTCTACTGCGAGCGTGGCCTGACCGCGCGCTGCGAGCACGGCGAACTGTTCGGCTGGATGCAAGACGGTAAAGGTCTGCACGGCGCGCAGGCGGAGATGGTGCGAGTGCCGCTGGCAGACTCGACGCTCGTGAAAGTACCCGATGGAACGTGCAGTGAGCAAGCTCTGCTCGCCGGCGACGTGTTGTCGACCGGCTTCTTCTGCGCACGCCTTGGCGACATCCGGTCCGACAGTGTCGTCGCCGTCATCGGCGCGGGCCCCGTTGGCATCTGCGCCGCGATCGCCGCGAAAGAGCTCGGTGCCGCCAAGGTCTTCAGCCTCGACCTCGAACCGGCGCGCTTGACGTTGGCTGCTCGCTACGGTGCCGTTTCGATACTCGCCAGTGATGCCAAGGCCCTCGAGCAATTGCGCGATGCGACGCAAGGTCACGGTGTCGATGTGGTGCTCGAGTGTGTCGGCTCCGAACAAGCAACGCGTTCGGCCTACGATATGGCGCGTCCCGGCGCGACGATCGCGGCGGCCGGCGTGCACTGCGAGTCGCACTTGGCGTTCTCGCCCGGCGAAGCCTACGACAAGAACCTCACCTACCGGGCGGGTCGTTGTTCGGCACGCGCGATGATGGAGGAGACGATGCCGCTCGTTACGTCGGGCAGGTTTGATCTCGGCGCGCTGTTTTCACATCGCATGCCATTCGAGGAAGCGGCGCGCGGCTATGAGATGTTTGAGAAGCGTCTCGATGGCTGCACCAAGGTTCTGCTCTCGCCGTAGTGCACTCGCCTTGACAGCCCTCAGCGCATCGGCTGCGCGACGTTCTGCGGGTAGCTCACGTTCTCGCGCGCCAACGCCGCCCGGGTCGGTCGATACTCGATTGTCATGTTGGTCATGACCGGAGTGAATAACCAGGTCAGCGGGGGTGCCCCGTACCAGAAGTTGTCAGTCTCGGTTTCGATCAGTCGCAGGTGGGTGCCTTCTTCGTGGCCGATCCACGCCGTCGAATCGTTGACCATTGAGCCGATGTCGGTGTTACCGAGCATGGGTAGAAGGATCCCTAGGTTCACGCCGACATACGTGGAGCGCAGCAAGAACACGGGTGCGCCATCGGGCCCGACGTGTCCGTTCCACCGCACGGCTCTCTCATGCATGGAGCAGGAGCCCAGGAGCGCCATTGCGAGCAGGAGGCCGATGAGTTGGCAGGCGGGACGGGCCATGCCGTGCCTATCGGCACTATCGGCGTGGCGATCGCAGTCGGATGGTTGGGTTCCGGGTTGCGATGTTGCGCGCGGCCAGGATTGCATCCGTGCCATTGGGGCGCATTCCGCTTCCTATGGGAGCATGAAGCAATCTGCGATCGCGTTGGTTATGGCGTCACTGCTCTCGGCAGCGCTATCAGCTCAGGTGCTACCGCTGCAGTCGCCTGCTGCGGCGAAGAGTTCGCTGCCCAATCTCGCCGTGACGAGCGATGGGCGCGCGATGCTGAGTTGGGTGGAGCCCGCCGGGAAGGGCCACTCGCTGCGCTTCGCGACCCGCGACAAGAAGGGGTGGTCAAAGCCGAAGGAGATCGCTAGAGGTGATCGCTGGTTCGTCAACTGGGCAGACTTTCCGTCGGTCGCCGCGCTGCCCGGTGGCCGCATGGCGGCGCATTGGATGGTCAAGAGCGCCGAGGGAACCTACGACTACGACGTGCACATTGCGCAGTCGTCGGACGGTGGCGATACCTGGAGCAAGTCATTAGTGCCGCACCTCGATGGTAAGAAAGCAGAGCACGGCTTCGTGTCGTTGTTGCCAGCGAACGATGGCGCGTTGTCCGCGGTGTGGTTGGACGGTCGCGAAATGAAGGGTGGCCACGATGGCCATGGTCGCGGTGCGATGACGCTGCGTTACGTCGAGATTCTCGGCGATGGCAAATTACGCAAGCCGGCGATGTTGGATGCGCGCGTTTGTGAGTGTTGTCAGACGTCGGCGACGATGACCGATGCCGGTCCGGTGGTGGTTTATCGAGATCGCTCGCAAGGAGAGGTTCGCGACATCGGCGTAGTTCGGCGCGTTGACGGCGTCTGGACCAAGCCGGTGTTGGTTTGTCGCGATGGTTGGAACATCGCTGGCTGCCCGGTGAATGGTCCGTCGGTCGCAGCGTCTGGCAAGCATGTCGCCGTCGCTTGGTTTACTGCCGCCGAGAGTCAGTCCCGGGTCAAGCTCGCGCTGTCCCACGACGCTGGCGCGAGCTTTGGCGACCCGATCATGATTGACAAGGGCAACCCGGTTGGGCGCGTCGAGGTGGTCATGCGCAACGACGGCCAAGTCTTCATCTGTTGGTTGACGCACGTTGAGGGCGCTGGCGCGATTCGTACGCGCAGCATCGCCCCCGACGGAACTCTGCGGCCTGCAGTTACGATTGCGCCATCGGGTACCGGTCGTCGCAACGGCTTTCCCCAGATGGTGTGTGTTGGCAACGAACTCGTGTTCGCCTGGACCAACGATGGCGTCAAGATGGCGAGCATGCCGATCGTCAAGTGACTTGTGGGAGTCAATAGGAGCAACACATGCGAGCAATGAAGGGGTGGGTTCTTCTAGCGGTTCTGGTGACCTCAGGTTGTGCAGTCCGTCCAGCGATCGAAGAGCGGGCGCTGCAAGATCTGTGGAGCGAGTTTGAACGTGCGTTCAACGCTGGTGACGCGCCCGCCGCCGCGAAGCTCTATGCGAAGGACAGCGATCGCATCGGTTCGAACGGCGTGAAGGTTTCAGGCCGTGAAGAGATCGAGAAAAAGTACGCCGCGATGCTCGGTCGTCGCGCCGCGGATCCATCGAGCAAGCCGTTCCATGCGACGATCGAAGTGCGTTTGCTGCGGCCTGATGTCGCGCTGCTGGATGGATCGTGGAGTGGCATGCGCGCCGGCAAGTCTGTGCGTGGGTTGTTCACGCTGACTGCGACGAAGCAGCGCGGACGTTGGCTCATCGCCGCGGGGCGCGATCGCGGCATCGTGGTGGAGTAGTCGTAACGTATATTCAAATAGGTTCTTGCGCGCGTTTGCTGACGACGTTCCGTGGCTTGTGCATTGGTGTTCCAATGTGGTTCGGCATTAATGTCGCAGCAATAATCCGTTAGCAATGGTTCGTATGATGGCCACCTGTTGAATCGACCGGATCGCGATATATTGGCGACCATGGCGAAGGGATTGCTTGTTGGTTTGGTCACAACTTTTTCGTTGTTCGCGCAAGGTGAACCTGGGCTGCGACTATTCGCGCCGGTTGCAATGAACGAAGTGCAGCTCGTGGATGGTCAGGGCACCGTCGTGCACTCGTGGCCGGGCATCGACAACATCTCCGTGCACATGATGGATGATGGTTCGTTATTGCGCGGCGTGGTGGAGCCGGCCGTTGGCTTCCCAGGAACCACGGGGCGCCTGCAGAAGCTCGACATCGATGGCAACCTTACGTGGGACCTTCTTGTCAGCAACGCGCAGCGGTTGATGCATCACGACATCGAGCCGTTGCCGAACGGCAATGTGCTCTTGATGGTCGCAGACGTTTTGCCTGCAGCCGAGGCCATTTCGAACGGGCGCGATCCGGCGCTATTGCCATCCGCTGAGTGGTTGCCCGAATCGATTTTGGAGATCCAGCAGACCGGACCGACGACTGGTCAAGTCGTCTGGGAATGGCACGTGCAGGATCACGTGGTCCAAGACTTCAACCCGGCCAAGTCGAACTTCAACGTGGTTGCGAACCACCCCGAACTTGTCGACATCAACTACCCGCCGGTTGCGTTGCCGTTGGGTGATTGGAATCACGCCAACGGCATCGACTACGACCCGATCAATGACTGGATCGTCATCAGCGCGCGATCGCAGGATGAGGTTTGGTTGATCGATCACAGCACGACCACTGCCGAAGCGGCGGAGCACGTTGGTGGCGTCCGCGGACGCGGTGGCGACTTGCTTTGGCGTTGGGGCAACCCGGAAGCCTATGACCGTGGCACGGCGCTAGATCGGCAGCTGTTCCAGCAGCACGACCCGCGTTTCATCCCGCCGATGTTTCCGGGCGCTGGCCACATCACGATCTTCAACAACCAGCACCTCATCGATCAGTCCGCGGTTATCGAGATTGAGTTGCCCGTCGACGGCCAAGGCTTGCCGTTCATCGAACTGGCATCCAACGTCTTTGGTCCGGCAGCCCCCGTGTGGAGTTTCGCCGAACCAGGCTTCTACTCGTCCTTTGTGTCGAGTGCGCAGCGCCTAGCGAACGGCAATACGTTGATCTGCAGCGGCGCCCAGTCCAGGCTGTTCGAAGTCGATGCGTCCGGCCAGACGGTGTGGAGCCACCAGCATCCCGGTACCGACATCATCTTCCACGCGCACTCCGTCGACCGCCGTTTGTGGGCGAGTTCAGATGAGCTCAGTGCCGCGAACGGTGGCCGCGTCGAGTTCACCCACATCGTCGATTCGGGGCGGGCTGGCGACTTCTACTACTTGCTGGGCTCGCTCACCGGAACGCTGCCGGGCATTGCGTTGCCGGGTGGTCTGCACCTGCCTCTCAACGAAGACGTGCTGCTCATCGGGATGCTACTCTATCCCAACCTGGGGGTGTTTGAGGGCACGCTGGGCCTGGTGGATCCGCAGGGTCGTGCAGCGTCTGCGATCGACATTCAGCCGGGGTTGCTGCTGCCGGTGCTGATTGGCCTCGAGATGAGCCTGGTCCACGCGCTTGTCGACGGATCGGGGTTTGTGGTCGAGATTAGTAATGGAGTGACCGTGGTGATCACTCCGTGAGTGTTCGATGTGACCGAGCACTAGGTCCGTCAGTTAGTCACCACAACCTGCCGCCAAGCTAGGCAGGTTCGTTGTCGTTGCCAGGCCTCAGTTAGGCTGCGTTCGAACCAGTTGTCGATCGCCAGCAACACCCCGTTCGAGTTGATGAACCCGAACGCGTTGGCGGGAGGGCCGAGCACCGGAGTCTGCGCGGTCAGTTGGAAACCAACCAGGTTCGTTTGGTTGGGGATGACCAGCGTGCGAGTTGCGATGCCACCAGAAGGCCGCATCGTGTAGACCGCAATGAGGTTGGCATACCCCGTGCTCCAGGCATGTCGAGAAAGCCTACGCTGGTGCCCGGGTTGATCGGCGCCAAGCCCGAGGGTGCTCGCTGACCCTATTGTAAGCCGTTATTTACAAGTATGTTGAGCGTCTTGAAGTGGCTGAGGCTGCTGTGCTTTGTTCTGTGACTTGGGTTCCTCCTAGTGGCTGCGTATGGCGGTCTAGCGTTGTTCTCGTCGCGTCATTGATGGCTGCCCGCACGTCCGTAAAAGTCTTTTTGTAAGTGGTTTCCAGCATTTTCTGGGCTGGCGAGACGTCGGTCTGCGTAACGACCAAACGTGTGTAGCATTCAATGGAACAGTCTCGTGAGAGTGTTAGGTGTCGCGGCTCTGCTTGGCGTGATGCCAACTTGCGGCATAGCGCAATCAGTGCCCGCTGGTTTTCAGGTCGACACGCTGCTGAACAACGGCTTGCCGCAACCGCTCGACTTCGTGTTTCTCGCTGATGGGCGAGTGCTAATCGCCAATCGTGCAGGCGAGTTGCAAGTCTACGCTGGCGGGCCTCCCGCCCTGGTGGGCACCGTGCCGTCGGTGCAGACGGGCGGTGAGAGTGGGCTTCTCAGTATTGAGGTTGACCCCAGTTTTGCGCAGACCGGATATTTTTACGTCTACTACTCAAGCAGTGCGGATGCCTTTAAGCGTCTCGATCGATTCGCATTGGTCGGGGACCTCTCAGATCCATCCAGCACCAATCTGAGTCTGGACTTGTCGAGTCGTCGGGCCATTCTCGATTCTCTGCCGGACAACACCCTCTTTCACAACGGGGGGACGATACGTCTTGGCCCCGACGGGATGCTGTATCTGACCGTTGGCGACGACGGGTCCATGTGTGACCCACAGGACCCTGCCTCTGGTAAAGGCAGCCTGTTTCGTATGGATGTTTCTGGCTTACCGGCGGGCGGTGGACTGGTCGCTCCGGCGTTCTCGCTGCTCGATCCCGGGGACAACCCGTTGAGCACCAATGCCGATATCAGCCAGCTTGTCATCGCCCATGGGCTGCGCCAGCCATTCCGGATGGAGATCGATTCCGTGACCGGCAATCTCTACGTCGGTGACGTGGGCGGTTCGGCAACCGAAGAGGTGAATGAATATCTCTACTTGTCGGGCGGGCTACCGCTGCGCAACTACGGATGGCCGTGGTTCGAAGGGGTGGCGCCGCGCGCGATTAATTGCGCTGGTAGTGGTCCGACAGGTGCGAATGCTCCGATCGCAACGGGTTCTCATTCTGCTGGTTGGAAAGCTTTGATCCAAGGCCCGAGGTACCGCAATCAGGGCGGTCCGTTCGACTTTGGTGCAAGCTACGAGGGCTCTGTATTCTACCTCGATTACATATCCGGCTGGCTCCGACGGCTGGAATACGCGAGCGGATGGGGCAGCGCGCAACCAGTTGCTGGGCAGCCCACCACCCAAGACTGGGGCACGTCGTTCGTTCGCGTCACGGCCATGAAGCAAGGCCCTGATGGCGCCATCTATTGGACTAAGGCGCCCTCCGGCCCTACTGCTGGCGGAAAATTCGGGCGCGTCAGGCCGAGCGTGTTGAGCTCTACCGTTACGTATGGCTTAGGTTGCGGCAATCCGCCGTTGGACTTGTCCGGCAGCTCCCCCCCCATCATTGGCACCACGGGGCAGGTAGTCCTGAGCCACGCCCCCACCACGTTCGCATTCATCGCTATAGGCTTTAGTAACACGATCTTGGGGGCCGCAACGTTGCCAGTTTCGCTAGCGGGAATCGGTATGCCCGGCTGCTTATTGCTGCAATCCGCGGAAGTGGGGGGGCTGGTGATGACACCCACTGGCCCTGGCACGGCGCAATACGATTGGCCGCTCCCCAATTTGGGAGGCCTCATTGGCCAGCGCGTCTACTTGCAGGGTTGGGCTTTGGCGCCTGCCTACAACGCGATTGGTGTCATTGTCAGCAATGGCGTGGAGTGGCGGATCGGCAACATGTAGCCGGTACCAGCGTGGCCTGAATCGGCCACGCTGGTACCGCCGTCCAGACGCGCGCGTGGTTTGCTGCGGCCGTTTGTCGATGCGCACCAGGGCTTCACGCGGCCGATCCGCCGTCGGTAAGGGCGGTTCCGTGGTGCGGTCTGCGTTGCAGTTGGCCTGAAGGCGGGAAGAATCCCAGCCAGTGGTCTTACGGCCTTACCCCCTCGACGGTATGATCTTCTGGCTATTCCCCGCCTATCTCAGGCCTGGAATCGAGGTTGTACCTGCCGGTCCGCAGAGATTGACTGTCCGAAAGCGGTCGTGGTGTCCGATCGATGAGATAAAATGAACCTAGAACAATTCATGGAGGAGCTGAAGGGGTGGGTGCAAGGAGGATCTGCAGAGGTCCTGGTCTGGCACTTCATCGTCGGCATGATCGGTACGGCGCTGCTCTGCTGGCTTGTCAGCCTGATGTACAAGCACTGGGGGCGATCACTGTCTAATCGTGCCACGTTCGGGCGCAATTTCGCGGCTCTTGGCATGACGACGATGTTGATCATTGCCATCGTCAAATCCTCGCTGGCGTTGTCACTCGGATTGGTTGGCGCTTTGTCAATTGTACGATTCCGCACGGCGATCAAGGAGCCGGAAGAACTGGGCTACCTATTCTTGACGATTGCGATTGGATTGGGGTTCGGCGCGAATCAGTGGCTCATCACGACCCTTGGCGTATTCATCATTGGCGCCGTGCTGTGGCTTCGTAGTCGCGGTCAGAGCTCTGACGACGGGTCAAGTCTCTACTTGACCGTTCGCACTAGCGACTCAGCGCAGGCCGGGTTAACGCAGTTATCGGAGGCTCTCACTGGATTGTGCACCGGTATGGCGCTGAAACGGTTTGACGAATCTGACGGGCGAATGGAGGTGTCGTATCTCGTGTCGTTTGCCGATCACAAGGATCTCGACCGTGCAAAGACGGCGATTCAAGCGTGTGATCCGTCCGCTTCGATCAGCTTCGTCGACAACGAAGGCATCCTGTAAGGCGCGTTTGTAGATGTAGGGCCCGCCCTCGATTTAGAGCACTCCTAGAATGATCATCGTCAAGCCTAACCAGCGTCCGCGTCGAAGGCGCGCCGTGTTCCTGGTCGGCACCCTCTTCGTCGTCTATTCCCTGACTGTGTTCCTGGCGGGTTTGGCGGTCGAGCGCGAGGGCGTGTTTTCGAACTCTGTGAGACCTTGGATTAGCGGCAACGCAGCCACATTGGGTAACTACGTGACGAGCTTCGGGGCCAACCCTGAGCATCTGCGTATCGATATCAAGTTCGAGCATTTCCAGAAGCTACGCGGTCAACGTGATCGCGCTTTGGAGGCGGGTTCATTGTTCGCGAGTAGCGATGACTTCGTCCCCGCTACCATCTCTTACGGGGATGATGTGACGCGCGTGCGCCTCCGGCTCAAGGGCGATGGCATTCAGCACGTGCTTGGCGACAAGTGGTCATTTCGCGTGAGTGTACGAGGAGAGAAGACGCTCTTCGGAATGAAGCAGTTCTCGTTGCAGCACCCTGGTGCCCGCAACTACGTCTACGAATGGCTCTACCACGAGGCGTTGCGGCGCGAAGGCGTCGTTTCGTTGCGCTACAAGTTTCTCGAACTCAGCCTCAATGGCAAAAGCCTCGGCGTTTACGCCATGGAGGAGCACTTCGAGAAGCGGTTGGTGGAGAACAACAAGCGACGCGAGGGCATGATCGTTCGGTTTGATGAAGACGCCATGTGGCGCGAAATCACCGACCAGTTCCGTCCCTACTGGCCGATCGAAGGTGGTCAGAGCGGCTCTTACTTGTCGGCGAGAGTCGACGCATTCCAATCAACCCAGCTACTCAGTTCAGCGGAGACCACCAAGAGGTACGCTGCGACCGTTCAGTTGATGGAGGGGTTTCGAGCTGGCACCCTCGCCACGAGCGACGTGTTTGATGTCGAGTTGATGGCGAAGTACTTCGCCATCGTGGATCTGATGGGGGCAGAACACGGCTCGCGGTGGCACAACATCCGGTTCTACTGCAACCCGATTACCGGGCGCCTTGAGCCGGTCGGATTTGATGGTGGTGGTGGGCATGCGATTTCGCGACTCATTGGCACCGCGTGGGAAGACGTTCGGCAGGTGGCGGATGCATCGCGACGCAACGAGTCGTTCCGCGGTCGCTTGTTCGCCGATCCAATGCTCCGGCGTGCCTACGTGACGCAGTTGGAGCGCGTTTCCGAAGAGGCCTACGTCGATAACTTGCTTGCCGATCTCTCTGATGAGTTGGCGGAGAGGCTCGCGATCATCTACCGCGAGTGGCCACAGGCGCCGTTTGAGCACGTCGATGTCTTGAGGAAAAACCAAGGCTACATCCGCTCGATGCTGCAGCCGGCGGCGGTCATCAGTGCAGGTTTGAAGTCGCTTGAGGGCGACAAGTTGACGATCGAAGTCGGTAACCTGCAGAGCCTGGCGGTCGAAGTTACAGGTCTTGTGTTACCCGGTGGGGAAGGGCCGCTGACTCCGCTGAGACCGAGCGTGATCAATGGCAAATGGCACGGGCATACGGTCAACTATCACACGGTTTCGTTTGCCTTGCCAAAAGACCTGACTTGGGATCATACGATTGCCATGGCGACGCAAGTGGCATATCGCGTCGATGGCGCGGAGGCACAACGGTTCGAACCGCTAGCGCCCTTCTCGTTGTCTGGCTCGGGCAGCTTTCAGCACGACCTGTTGCGCAGTTCCCCAAACATTCACCGCTTCGAGTTTGCCGAAGTTGATCGGGCGGCGAGGCGGATCACAATCAAGGCGGGCCGATGGTCGGTCCACGAGGACATCATCGTGCCGGCTGGATACACGCTTGTCATCGCACCTGGCACAACCCTCGACCTGACGGAGCAGGCGGTACTACTGTCGTATGCTCCGCTCGATTGTCGTGGGACCGCTGAGCAGCCCATCGTCATCACCACTTCGGATGGCACTGGTCAGGGTGTTGTCGTCATGGAGGCAGGTGACGAATCAAAGCTTGCGCACGTTCGGTTTGAGAAGCTCAAGTCTCCCAAGAGAGATGCGTGGTCGCTGCCTGGATCGGTGACGTTCTTCAAGTCCCCGCTGGTAGCTGATCACTGTACGTTCTTCGACAACGAATCTGAGGATGGCCTGAACGTCTTTGCGACCCGCTTCATGCTAAGGCACTGCCTTTTTGAGCTGTCCGAATCGGATGCGTTTGATGCCGACTTTAGTCAGGGCACCATCGAGGATACGCAGTTTCTCACCGTCAAGAACGACGGCATCGACGTGTCGGGCAGTGTCGTTACCTTGCGACGTGTCTTGGTCGACGGCTCCGAAGACAAGGCGATCAGTAGCGGCGAGGCCAGCAACGTGACCGCCGAAGAACTCGATATCCGCAATGCGACCATCGGCCTCGCCTGCAAAGATAACTCCGAGTTGACCGTTACGGGCGCGAGGTTGTTTTCTTGTAAGTACCCTGCGGCGGCCTTTCAGAAGAAGGCCGAGTTTGGTCCGGCCAACATCAATGCAGTCAATGTCGAGGTCGTTGATTGCAAAGAGGGATCGCTGGTTCAGGTGGGCAGCAACGTCACGTTGAACGGTGTCCGCCTTCCGGCGCGCCACTTAGATATCCTGAAGATCCTGTACCCCCAAGAGAAGCGCCGTGACTTCTGATTCGGCCAACGACTTTCGCTACGAGCGCAAGTTTCACGCCCCCGACGTTTCGCTTGAGCAAGTGACCATGGTTGTCGCCAACCATCCGGCGCACTTCGTGAAGGCGTTCCCGAGTCGCCGCATCAACAATGTCTACTTCGATACTGCGGACCTGTCAGATTTTCGAGCGCACCTTCTGGGTACGGACCGGCGGCGAAAGGTGCGCATCCGTTGGTACGGTGAGTCAAAGGGCCAGGCACGCCCAGCCGTTCTCGAGGTGAAGGCACGGCGCGGCACAGTTGGAACGAAGCGGCATTTTGCCCTTCCGCCGCTGGATTTCGATGGTCGGATCAGCATCGACGCCGTGCGCGCGGCAACTGCCGACGGCACGCCCGCCTCAGCGATGGCTGGGTTCTTTGCGTGCGCCCAGCCGGCTTTGTTCAACTCCTATTTGCGCAGCTACTTCGTTTCGATTGATCGCCGCTTCCGCATCACCATCGATACGGAGATGGAGTTCCACGTCGTCAACGATCGCTGCTACAGCCACGTCCGTTCCTACAAGGAAGAACGTCTTCGTATCATCGAGCTAAAGTATGACGCAGGCGACGACGACGAGGCCGCCCGGATCGCCGGCCGTCTGCCGTTCCGGCTGACGAAGCACTCGAAGTACGTTTCTGGGCTCGGTCGGCTGCGCTCATGCGAAGACTGAGCAGCCATCGTCTACGAGAATGTGAAGCGCTGGCTACGGCGACTAGCCGCCCATCCCTTCGCTTCAACTCGCTTCGCCACCAGTAGAACGTCGTTGGCGTGATGCCGCGCATCTCGGCGTACTCGCGAACAGTTAGACAGCCTTGCTCTTGCTCGGCGGCGAGCGACGGCGCGCAACTGTTGCTGGAATTGGATGCGGCGGCGGTGCAGGGTGTGGCGCTATCAAGAGAACGCGCCGGCTAGCGGGATGTTCGCATAGGCGGTGGCACACGTAATGAGCCGTTCGTGAAGGGGCCGCTCTGCGCGGACTTCGATGGCTTCTCGTGGCACGGTGCGGTGCGGGTCGCTGCTGATGATCGCAAGCGGCTCGAGCACTTGTGTCGGTATGCGGGGCGCCCGGTGATCGCCAGAGTCGCTTGTCGAAACTGCCGGGTGATCGCGTCGCGTATTCGCCAAAGAAGACGTGGCGAGACGGTGTTCTAGGGGACAAGGCGGCCGGTGAGCAGCAGCCAAGTGGTGTCATTTCGGCACAAGCGCGACGAAGCCCTATTTTGCGTGCGCCGGGCGACGATAGCGGAGAGAGTGTCGATCCCCTTTCCCGCACCCGAACGGACTGATACATGGGCCTGGGTCGCGCTGTAGCCTCATTTCGATCAAAACTCCATTGGCGTCTGCACCGGATGTTCGTGGACCAGTGGCATTGCTCGCGGCCCTTCACAAAGTCGGGCGCAAGGCGCTTACTTCTGATCTCCAGCGAACGGCGAATCGCACGGAGTCAGACTCACCTGTTCTTCCGCTTTCGGCGCCAGATCGAACAGACCTTTGGCCTTCAGATCCGGGAACTCAGTGTGCAGGCCTTCGAGCAGGGGGCGCCTCGCTGGAATCCAGCGGCGGACACTGTAGTCGTTCAGCCTTGGCTCGATGTCACTGGCCAACGTCTGCAGCAGTTGCTGGAGATGGTCCACGAACGTTGTTCTCCCACGCGGGTCGTCTACCTGGATTCCTTTGCGCCGACGGACCTGCGCCTCGGTCAGTGTGTCGATCCCTACGTGGACTTCTACGTCAAGAAGCACGTCCTGCGGGATCGATCTCTCTATGGCAAGCCGACGAAGGGAGACACCAACTTGATGGACTACTTCGGGCAGCGCTTTGGCATCGACCATGAGGTCGTCTGCCACTCTGTCTCCGAAGCTCTCTTGAGCAAGCTCCTAGTGGGGCCAAGCTTCGCCACTGCGGACTTCATGCTGCGCGCTTTCGAGTCGAACTGCTCGCCCGCACCTCCGCAGAAGGACATCGACGTGCACGCGCGCATCGAGACAGTCGGGACCGACTG
>JBNMND010000038.1:0-26663 GCA_051274975.1 Planctomycetota bacterium
CAACGCTCCACGAGACGGCTACCACTTGCTTGCCGTTCGTATCGATAGCGGACGATTGCAGCTACAGATCAACGGCGAACCTGCCGTAACCGCAGACGTGCCGAGCCCCACCGCGGGCGCGGCCGGACTCATGCACGGACTCGCCGGCACCGCGTCGTGCCCAATCAACTTCCGCAACTTCCAGATTCGGCCGCTTCCAAAAGACGTTCCCAGCGACGAAGAACTGCGCGAAGCAGCCGCGAATGATCGACAACACGAGATCACGACCGCGGTCGAAGAAGCCAAGCAGTTGCTCACCGCGAAGATGCCAGAACCGGCAGCACAGCGATTACGTGACGCCATCGCGCTACTTCCCGAGCTTCCGGAAGGCATCCTGCGAACCAACATGCTGAAGTCGATCAAGACCATGCTGAAGAAGGCCGACAAGATCACGAAGAAGCGTGAACGAGCGGCGCTGGCATGTGCGAAGACCTTTGCGGACCTTGCCGACAAGTACGCTCTCGATAAGCGACCGCGGCTAGCACTCGCACTCACGCAGCAAGCCGCGCGCTTCGACGCCGAAGGCCAAGCGACCCGGCTTGCAGCCGTAGAGAATGCCGTTGCTGAATGGAACGTCGAACAACTGACGCTCCATGCCGCCGAACTCGCTCCGCCAAAGAACGACGGCAAGCAATTGCGCGAGTGGTTTGGGAAGAACCGTTTGCTCGACAGCCGCGCAAGCAACTGGATCGTTGCTGGAGCGTCGGCTCGCACCGACCAAGGCGGCGGCCGCCCCACCGTTCTCATGCCGCTGAAACGCACGATGATGGCGGGCACCGTGGACGTGCACATTCGCTTGCCAGCCGTGGATTGCCAGGGCGGCTTCGCATTCGATGCCGCGGGTCCTCATGACTACACCATCGTCATGTTGTCACGCAGCAAGACCAAACTCGGGGTCACCATCGCTCGGTGGGCAGGCGGCAAGTGGATCTACCTCGACAAGAAGATGATCCCGATCGATCCGTGGCGCATGGAAGGTTGGCATCACCTCACGCTCGAGACAGCTGCGACCGGCATCAAGGTGAAGGTGCGTGAGATCGAACTGAAGGTGGATCGTCGCAAGCTTGGCAACGCCAATGGCCGCATTGGGCTATACGCGGCCGGATCCGATGGCTCGCTGACGATCGAGTTCCGCGGTTTCCAAGCGAAGCCAAAGTAGCACTACTGCGATGCGGAGTGTCGCTACACTCCCACCATGACCCGCTCCCCCACGGCGCTGCGTCGCGTGCTGCCTCTAGCACTCGCAGCATGGTTGTCCGCCGCGTGCCAACTCGCTCCATCCGCAATGCCCACAACTGCCAAGCTTTCTCACGACGTCTACTTCGCGCTCAAGGACTCCTCACCTGAAGCGAGCCAGAAGCTGGTTGCCGCGTGCTACTCGAAGTTGGCCGGCATTGACGGCGTAGTATTCCTCGCCGCCGGCACGCGCGACGCCGAGCTAACCCGCGACGTCAACGACCTGAACTACCACGTCTCGCTGCACGTGTTCTTCCGCGACCGCGCAGCACACGACATCTACCAAGATGCGCCGGCACACCTGCAGTTCATCGAAGCGAACAAGGACAACTGGACCGGCGTGCGTGTGTTCGATTCGAATCTGGGTTCTCGCTAGGGGTTCGACGCAGCGAACCAAGGGCCACACACCACTGCGGTTTTGGCTACCATGGCGACATGGAAACGCTTGCAAAGCTCGCAGTGCTCGCAGTGCTCGCTTGCCCGGGCGCCGCGCAGAACTCCACAGAGGTGGAGCAATGCCTTGAGTGGATCGTCAGTGGCGAGCAGCCTAAGAAGACGAGATTCCCGACGATGCTCATGCGCGCGCTAGTGAACGGCGACGCAGAAAAGCTTGCTCTCGCGGTGAGTGAGAGAGTCGAGCACACCAAAGATCCCAAGCAGCGTGCGCGAGCCACAGAGTTGCTAGCCGGATCGCTGCAGGCGCAGGCATTCGACACCTTCGAAGACGAGGTTCAGGAGAAAGTCGCACGCGCCCTGGTTCACGCGACGTCCGACCCTGATCTGGATGCGCATCGACTTGGGCTCGCCATCGCCGCAACGGCACAGCTCAAGGGTCGACCCGAACGCAAACAGTGGTTGCTAGAAGGCCAGGTCCGCCTGCGTAGGCTGCTCAACCCAAAGCTCAAGGAGGATTGGCCAGACACGGATGTGGTTCAGGGCATCTTTCTCTACTACTACCAAATGGACCGTGATGCGCTGCCGGCGTTTGAAGTGCTTATTGGACTGTTCGAGAAGGGCGTGCTTCACAGCAGTCACGATCCGCAGCTGACTGAGTTACTCGCACTTCTTGCCAGGCACTCCCCCGACAAACTCATGCCACGCGTCTTTGAGGCCTTCGCAAACACTCTCGCGAACCCCAAGCCACGTTCACGTGGCATCATCGCGACCCGCCTGACGAAAGTAGCGATGGCGCACCCAAAGCTAATGAACCGCGAATCCGTGCTCAAGACGCTGCCCCCGATGATCTCAACCCTGGCCAACGGGCTCGCAGGCATTGAGCAACCAGCACCAGCGGACCGGGCCACAATCAAACTGCTGCGCGAGATCCGCGCTGGCTGCACTCGCATTCGCGACCCGAAGCAACGCAACGCGCTCATCGCCCACGGCCGCGGCGCCCTCGCCCCCTTCGAAAGAAACAAGACGATCTACATCCGAGAACTGGCCAAAGTCTGGCTGCGCTGAAGGTAGGTGCGGACGCATCCTCAGACGTCGATGACGTTCAATTGGTTAGTGCGCAGGTTGAGCGGGACGCGCAGACGGAACTTGATCTCGCGCAGCAGAGTGACACGCATTAACCCCTCGGTCGGGGGGAAGGTGCCACCACGCACCGGCGCGTCTCAGCGATTTGGAACAAGTGTCAGGCGGCGCGATCAGGCGTTAGTTCGGCGAGAATCGTGTCACCGTGAGCGCACGAAGATGTTGTTTCCGGGCCAGGCACCGGACCCACTGGCTCAGTAGACCGGGTGGTAGGTGCGGGTGTTGGATGTGCCGCCGACCTTATTGTAGTGGTCGCCCTCCCACTCCCACGTGGTCGTGTTGCCACTGTCCTCGTTCCAGACGTCGAGGGACTCGCCGTTGCCGCAGTTCCAAGCAATCGACACCGAACTGTACGGCTCGCCGTCGATCTCGCCGGTGATCTCGAGCACGAAAACGTCGCACCAACCGTCATTGTACCAGTAATCGGCCGTGAACTCGAAACCGGTTGCACCTTCGGGGCCGTGGATCTCCCAGTGATCGGGGGCATCCAGCTCTGGTGGCGGCGGCGGCGCGTTCTGTGGCGTGACTTGCGCCGTCAAAGCCGCGGTCATCAGGAACATGGTGAGAGCACAGAGCAGTTTGTTTCGCATAGCACCCCGCTAGGATCCGCCAGCCAGCCGACGTCACGGGCATTCTAGATTCGGATCGCCCCCCCCCGAAACTCGGAGCAGAGCGGCGATCCCGAGCTCAGGCCCAGACCCATCTTGCTCCCAATCCCAGACGCCCTACCATGCGTCGCCCTGATTCACGCTGGCACCGCAAACCCAGCCAGCCGAAACTGACCGCCGAATCCGCCCGCAGGCCCAGCGCACCGACGTGACCGAACCCTCCCTCATTCGCAACTTCAGCATCATCGCCCACGTCGACCACGGCAAGTCGACGCTTGCCGACCGCTTGCTCGAACTCACTGGCACGGTTGAAAAGCGCGCCATGAAAAAGCAGTTGCTCGACAGCATGGAGATCGAGCGCGAGCGCGGCATCACGATCAAGGCGCGGGCGGTCTCGATGACCTACAAGGCCGACGACGGCAAGAAGTATCAGCTCAACCTGATCGACACGCCCGGACACGTCGACTTCAACTACGAAGTGCTCAAGTCGCTGCAAGCGTGTGAAGGCGCGCTGTTGTTGGTCGACGCATCACAAGGCGTCGAGGCGCAGACCGTTGTCAACGCGCACCTTGCCGAGCAAGCGAAACTGATGGTCATCCCGGTGCTCAACAAGATGGACCTGCCGCACGCGCGTCCCGAGCACGTTGCGATGCAAGTCGAAGACGCCATCTGCCTACCGGCCGAAGATGCGATCGCAGTGTCGGCCAAGACCGGCCTGAATTGCGAGAAGGTGCTCGAAGCCATCGTCAAGTTGATCCCGCCACCGACCGGCGACCCGAAGGGCAAGCTGCAAGCGTTGATGTTCGACGCGGTCTACAACGACTACCGCGGTGTCGTGATCTACGTTCGCGTCATGCAAGGCACGATCAAGAAGGGCGATGAGATCCTCATGCTCGGCACCGACAACGAGCACGAAGTTCTCGAGGTCGGCCAGCTGCGTCCCGACATGGTCGCCACGCCTGAGTTGGCGGCCGGCGAAGTAGGCTACATCGTGGCCAACATCAAGACGCTCGTCGACGTCAACGTTGGCGACACCGTCACGCACAAAGACGAGAACATGCGCGGCGAGATGCTACCGGGCTTCAAGGAGCCGAAGCCGATGGTCTACTGCGGCTTCTACCCGACCGTGCCGAGTGAGTTCGACAACCTTCGCAAGTCGCTCGAGAAGGTGCGCATCAACGACAGTTCGTTCACGTTCGAACCGGAAACGTCGGACGCGCTGGGCTTCGGTTTCCGTTGCGGATTCCTAGGCCTCTTGCACATGGAAGTGATCCAACAGCGCCTCGAGCGCGAAGAGGACATGGACATCGTGCAGACTGCGCCGAGTGTGCGCTACAAGATCAAGCTGACGACCGGCAAGATGATCGAGGTGCACTCGCCGAGTGACCTGCCGGAAGGCAACTTCATCGAGGAATATCTCGAGCCGATCACGCGCGTGAACATCGTCGTGCCAAGTGAGTTCATCGGCGCGGTCATGAAGATCTGCACGGAGCGCCGCGGCAGCTACCTGTCGACGGACTACTACGGCAAAGAACGCGTGATGCTCGGATTCCGCATTCCGTTCTCCGAAATCATCTTCGACTTCCACGACCAACTGAAGTCGCTGACGCGCGGTTACGGCACGATGGACTACGAAGTCGAAGGCTTCGAAGGCAGCAACCTGGTCAAGGTGCGCATCCTGGTCAGTGGCGAAGAAGTCGATGCGTTGTCATTCTTGACGCACAAGGACAACTCCGAAGAACGCGGCCGCAAGATCCTCAAGCAACTGCGCAAGGAGATCCCGCGCCACCAGTTCGAAGTTGCGCTGCAGGCTGCGATCGGCGGCAAGTTCATCGCGCGCGAGAGCATCTCCGCGATGCGCAAGGACGTGACCGCCAAGTGCTACGGCGGCGACATCTCGCGTAAGCGCAAGCTGCTCGAGAAGCAGAAGAAGGGCAAGAAGCGCATGCGCATGGTCGGCAGCGTCGAGATCCCGCAGAAGGCGTTCTTGTCGGTGCTGCGTAGCGAGGACTAGGCACGCCCGCAACTGGGGGGCGATGCTGACCGACGCAACATCGGGTAGGCTGTGACCTTGGCCCTCCATCGGGCTAGCTCACGAACCCCATGATCAAGCCTTCGCTCGCCGTCACGCTCCTAGCCATCACGGCCCCACTCGCCGCGCAGTGGCAACAAACCACCACGAACGGCCAGCCGGGTGTGCTGAGATCACCCGCCATCGCGACGACCACGAGCGGACTATCGCTGATGTTTGGCGGCGACAATGGCACGTTCCCGGCGCCGTTCAGCAGCGAGACGTGGAGCTTCGCCTCCGACTGGCAACTGCTGGCGGCACCCGGCCCATCGGCACGCTACGAAGCGCGCATGGTCTACGACTCGCAGCGCTCGGTCTTCGTGATGTACGGCGGCTGGAGTTCGCCGTTCTCAATCGGCTCCGGCATCGATGAGACGTGGGAGTTTGGCGGTGGTGCTTGGACGCAAGCCGCGCCAACCAACACACCCGGCGGTCTGTGGAAGCACGCGATGTGCTACGACAGCAACCGCAACGTGACTGTTCTGTTTGGCGGCTCGACCAGCGGCTTGCCGGGCGCGATCAACCAGACGTGGGAATACAACGGCATCACGTGGACGCAGATCACGCCGACTGGCACGCCCGGTCCGCGCGAGAACGCGGCGATGTGTTTCGACACTGTGCTTGGCCAAAGTGTGATGTTCGGCGGCAACGATCCGTTCTCCGGCGCCAGCAACCAAACGTGGATCTACAACGGCAATGCGTGGCTGCAAATCCCCGTGTCGGGTTCGTGGCCATCGGCGCGCGCCGGCATGGAAATGGTCTACGACCCGTTTCGCGCGGTCAGCATCATGAGTGGCGGTGTCGACAGCATCGGCAACGCGCTCAGTGACACGTGGGAGTTTAACGGCCTAACGATCGCGTGGACGCAAGTGCCAACGACCGGCGCATCCGGCCACAACTTCGGCATGACCTTCAATGCCTCACAGGGACGCACCCTGCGTTACGGCGGCTTCGGCAACAATGGCGAAACGTGGCACTACGGCGCCAATAACATGCAGTTCGGAGTTGGTTGCCTGGGCAGCAACGGGACTCCAGCGCTCGATGCACCCAGCTCGCCGCGACTCGGCCTGAACTACGCGCTGCAATGCGCCAACATGCTCCCGAACGGCTTCGGCGCGTTCGTGCTCAGCCTGACCGAAATCCCGCCAACGCCACTAGGCGGCATCGGCATGACCGGTTGCACGGCCTACATGACGCCAGACCTACTCGTTACGGTCTCCGCGAGCGGCGTAGGCGTCGCAACGTGGACCGCCCTGATTCCGAACAACATCAACCTGCTTGGCGTCGAGATGTTCGCGCAGGGCCTGTCAATTGACCCAGGTTTCAACCCAGCGTGGCTGGTTTCATCGAACGCCCACGTCGGTCTCTTGGGCTTCTGAGCCGCCGATGGCGCGAGACGCCGACCGAATAGCCAACCGATCCAGGGAGCAAAGCATGGCTTTGCCCGTGGGGGCCTCAGCGCCTAGCATGCTCCGCCCCACTTAGGTGGAGCCGCGCGCCCCTCGCCCGGCAACTGCACAGCAACATGGCTAACGACACGAAGGCAAAGAAGCCCATCCTGGTCGGACCGATCCGCCACAACCTCGAAGCGTTCGGCGTCGCGATCCTCGCGGCCGTGCTGCTCAAGTGGTTCTGCATCGAGGCCTACCAGATTCCGACGTCGTCGATGCAACCGACCCTGATGGGCAGCGTCGAAGCCAACGTGCACGACCGCATCCTGGTCAACAAGTTGATCCAGACGTTCCGCGATCCAAAGCGCTGGGACATCACGGTCTTCAAGTACCCGCTGCAGAAGAACCAAAACTACGTCAAGCGCATCGTCGGCATGCCGCTCGACCGCCTCTACATCAGTGGCGGCAACGTCTACCAAGTCGAAGGCGACGGCGAGAGCCGCAAGTACACCGTGCTGCGCAAGCCGGATGACCTGCAGGAAGTGATGTGGAAGAACATCTATCCGCAGCGACGTGAGACGCGCGCCGAGACCAAGTCGTTGCCGCAAGTGTTCGGCGCATCGCCATCGCGCTCGGTGTCCGAGATCGAAGGCGGCTTCACGGTCGAGCCCAACGGCGGGACGTCGCGCCTATTCTTCCGCGATGCAGTCGACGGCGGCGCCGTCAACCGCGTCTGGGATGGCTACCCAATCGATGTCTCGCGCCCGATGCGAGACCAGAAGGCCAGCAACGGTGTCTTCGTCAATCAAAACCGTCCGCAGGAGATCGTTCCTGACCTTCGCCTTTCATGCACGGTGACGATCGAGAAGCCCCTGGAGGAGTTCACCCAGGCGATCGAAGTCATCCGCCCTGGTCATGAGAAGTACACCTACGCGTTCGTCATCCGTGATGGCAAGGGCGTGCTGGAAGTTCGCGGCCGGAGCAAGGACCTCGTGCTCGGCAAGTCCGAAGAGTTTGCGGTCAGCCTGACGCCAGGCGAAGCAACCGAACTGTCGTTCGCCCACGTCGACGAACAACTGATCGCGTGGCAAGACGGCAGCGAACTACAACGCTTCGAGAGTTCGGAATGGAGCTGCCGCGAAGGCTGCGTGATCCCCTTCACCAACCCGTTCAAGGCGCCGAGTGATCGCAAGGTCAACCCGCAGTTCCTTTGCAGCGGCTCAGGCAAGGTCACGATGACCGACGTGCGCATCGACCGCGACTTGCACTACACGCGCGAAACCGCACTTGAGATCACCGAAGTGCCGGAAGGCCACTACTTCATGATGGGCGACAACACGCTGCAGTCGATCGACTCGCGTGGCTGGACGGCCATCACAATCGGCATCGACAAGGACGACAACATCGTGCCGCTCGACAGCCCCGACTGCGTCCGCCAGATCCGTGGCAACAAGCGCGCAATGGACCTCAGTAACGCGCCCGACCGCGACGAGACGCCGATCGCGCTGCCCGAGCAAAACACGATCGTGATGACCGACGAGTTCGGCGAGATTCTGCGCCTCAAGGGTCAACCCGGCTCGAACTGGGGCGGTGGCAACGTCACGTTCCGAAACCCGAACGCCGACCCGGGCGACCCAAACGCCGAATGGAGCGCGCTCGACACGACCAACGCGAAGGGCATCTCGTTCGTGCCACGCTCTGACATTCAGGGCCGGGCGCTAATGGTGTTCTACCCGTCGCGCCCATTCAGCTGGCTGACCGGCAACAACTGGCCGGACCGCTTCGGGTTCGTGCGGTAGAGCCAGATCCGGCGGCGTCATGCCGCTGGTATTGCGCAGCCCTTGCGACCCACTGGCTTAGCAAGAAGTTTGGCTCGATGGCGACACGTTCTCGCCCGCGATGACCACATTGGCTGTCACCAGATCAATCCGCGAAGAATGGCGGACGAAAGTGCGCGTCGGAGCGAAGCTGGCTTTGCTCTACCAACGACGCCGCTACCATGAGCGTGCTCGAATTGCCGCGCCATTACCGGGCACGACGCAACCGCACTAACAGCCAACAACGCACCAACAGCCAGCAACTCAGTGACCGAACTCGACGCAACGCCGGACATCATCGTGCCTGATGAGAAACAGGCCGCAGAGATTCTCTACACCGACGGCTTGGTGAAGTCCTACCGCGGCCGCCGGGTCGTCGACGAGGTCAGCTTGAGCGTTCGCGAAGGCGAGATCGTTGGTTTGCTCGGCCCTAACGGCGCGGGCAAGACCACCACGTTCCGCATGGTTGTCGGCATGGTCACGCCCGATAGCGGCAAGGTCATGCTCAACGGCGAAGACGTTACCAAGCAGCCGATGTATCGGCGCGCGCGTCGCGGCCTCGGCTACCTCGCGCAGCAGGAGTCGGTCTTTAAGAAGATGAGTGCGATCGACAACATTCGCTGCGTGCTCGAAGCTCGCGGCATGAAGCGAGCGCAGCGCGAAGAGACCGCACGTGAGTTGATGCAAGACCTGCAGCTGATGCACGTCGCCGATTCCATCGCGGAGACCATGTCAGGTGGTGAGAAACGCCGCCTCGAAATCGCGCGCGCCCTAGCAACCGAGCCACGCTTGCTGCTGCTCGACGAACCGTTCGCCGGCGTCGACCCAATCACCGTCGAAGAGATCCAGCAGATCCTGGCGGCGCTCGCCCGCTCGGGCATCGCGATTCTGATCACCGAGCACAACGTCATCGCGACGCTGCGCATCACCCACCGCGCCTACATCATCAATGCTGGCAAGGTGATCGCGAACGGCGACGCGCAGTCGATCGTTGCCGATGAGCAAGTCCGACGTGTCTACCTCGGCAGCTCGTTCGGGGAAGGCATCACCGAAGAAGAAGAGCGCGGCCTCGAGCTCGACTAGTTGCATGCGGCCAGCTGCTGCCGGGTAGGGCGAGACTCTCGGTGCCGGGGCCTCAGGCAGCAGGATCCCAGGCAGCGAACGCAAGTATACGAGCTTGCCATTACGAGAAGACCAGTACAAGAAGACAGCCGGATCGAACCGGCTATCTTCCGCGGAGTTACCCCCGCTACTGCAAAGGAAGCGTTCGTAACCGACGACGAGCATGGGGGCGCCGTCGGTGCCGGACTGAACCGACTTGTTCCCTTCTCTCAGGCAACGCGCTTGACGCTGCCCAGGCGGCGAGATGCAGCCCCTCGCCACGGCCAGCGCACGCGGCGCCGGCCCAATTCATTAACCTTGCAGGAGCTGCAGGGCGGCCTGCGGTTGCTGGTTGGCCTGCGACAAGATCGAGATCGACGCTTGTTGCAGAATGTTGTTTCGCGTCAGTTGCGCCGTTTCGTAGGCAACATCGACGTCGCGGATACGACTCTCGGCAGCCGACAGCGATTCCGCCGCGACACCAAGGTTGGCAATCGTGGATTGCAGCCGGTTCTGTAGCGAACCGAAGCGACCACGAAGCTGCGCAACACTGCCGATGGCCGTGTCAATCTGCGAGATCGCATAGCTGGTGCTGCCACCCGAGCCGACGTCAATCGTCGACAAGCCAAGCGAAGTCGACAGCGACGGAGTCAGCGACACATTGAGTTGGTCAATACCAACCGTTGTGTTGATGCCAACCTGGAAGGTCACAGAGCTAGACGAACCGTCCAACAGGCGAATGCCATTGAACTCCGTCGACTGGGCAATCCGGTTGATCTCGTTGACGAGACTTCCGAACTCTTCCGCGATCGTGTCCTTGTCAGCCGACGACGATGCGCCGTTGGCCGATTGGATTGCGAGCTCTCTCAGTCGCACCAGGATGTTGCTGACCTCGTTGAGCGCTCCTTCACCGACCTGCACCAGCGAGATGCCATCATTGGCATTCCGCGACGCTTGCGACAGGGAGCGAATCTGCGAACGCAAGCGCTCGGAGATTGCGAGACCGGCCGCGTCATCCGCTGCCGTCGAGATGCGCAATCCAGTCGACAAACGCCGGTAGTTGCCTGCGAGCCGCGCCGTCACCTGCGCGGTATTCCGCTGTGCATTGATCGACGCAATGTTGGTATTAACTCTGAGACCCATAACGATTCCTTTGCCTTGCCTGATTTGCCGTTAAGCGGGGCCGGCTTCGATTCCAACCCCATGAGATCTTCGGAACAACTGCTGGGCGCTTAAGGACTCGAACCAAGAAAAGCTCGGTAGCAGCGCCGGTTGCCGACCAGCCGGCCTAGCGGACCGGGTGACGAGTGAGCACTTCGTCGCGATTACTGGCGTGCAGAAGCGCTTCTTCTTCAGTCACGGCATGACGGCTAAGTAGGCTGCGCAGCGCAATGTCCGTCGTTTGCATACCCAGTCCGCGACAACGTCGCATGATGCTTGCGAGGTCCTGCAGGCGACCCGCGCGAAGTGCCGTTCGCACCGCCGGGCTGGCGACAAGAACTTCGACAACTGGCACGCGACCATCCTTGTGAGAGCGATGCAAAAGGCTCTGCGCAGTTACTCCGCGCAATGATCTAGCCAATCGCGTGCGCATTCGCGGCCGATCTTCGACCAACGCCAATGAAGTCATTGCGACAAGCACTCCGACAATCGAACCCGCCTCGACGCCAGCAAAGACCAAGCAACCAGACTCCGACGCGGTCAAGACCGCATCGAGTGTTTGCAAGTCGCGGATCTCGGACACGACGATGACGTCCGCGCCAAACGCAACGGCTTGGCGAACGCCCTCCGCGGCCGAGACGACGTGCCTGCCGATCTCGCGCTGGTGAAGCAACGACGCGTTGTTCTGATGCACGACCTGGATCGAGTCTTCAATCGACACGATGTGGCGACTGCCGTCGCCGTTGCACGCATCGACGATCGCAGCAAGCGTCGTGCTCTTACCGGCACCGAAGAACCCACCCACGGGGATGAAGCCCTGACGGCAGCGCGCGAACGCGCCCATCTGCTCCGGCATCTCCAGCGTCGCGAGTTGCGGCGGCTCCGCCGGAACGGGACGCAGCACGAGCGACGTTACGCCGTTGTCGAGTGCGATGGTCGCGCGGTAGCGAGCACCGGAACGAGACACGTATAGTACGTCGACGAAGCCACTCTGCTCAAGCTGTTCGCGATGGTCCGAGAACATCATGTCGCGAGTCAACTCTTCGACGTCGGTCGCTTGCACCGCAGTCTCGTCACCTTCGACGAAACGACGCAGCACGCGCAACGAGGGCGCACGGCCAGGAACGAGGTGAAGCGCCGAGGCGCCAAGCCGCGTCGTAGCGGCAAGCAGGGCATCAAGACGAGCGGAATCCATTAGTTCTCCTCCAAGCTGCTAGCAGCCGGATCGGCGGCAGCAAGATTGCGGGTGCGTTCGAGCAACCAGGACTTCTCCTCAGCGCGCGCGAATACGTCTTCCATGCGAACCGTGCCGCTGCCGAGCAAGTCGAGCATGCTGCGATCCAGTGGATAACCACTAGAGCCGCCTTCAGCTCGCTGCAGCAGGCCCAGGTCTTCGAGCTCACCACCGCGAATGACTTCGCGCACGGCATCCGTGACGATCAATAGCTCGGTCGCGGACACGGTCGCGGTGTGTTCGGCGTTCGGCAACAGCTGTCGCACCAACACGGTGCGCAATACGGCTGCGAGAGCCGAGCGCAGGCGGGTCAATTCGTAGGATGGGTAGAAGCTGAAGATGCGCGCCAACGCTTGCACCGCGTTCTTCGCATCGAGGTAGGCAATGACGAGGCGGCCACCTTCGGCAGCGCGAAGCGCCAGCTCGAATGTCTCGGGCGAACCAACGTCGGCGATGACCATTACATCAGGGTCTTCCCGCACCACACTGCGCAACGAGTTGGCGCGCGTTTCGGGATCGATGCCGAAGCGACGCTGCACAACCAGTGCACCGGTCTTATGCAGCCGCATCGGCTCATCATCGACGACGACAACGTATTGGCCCTCGTCTTGCGAAGCATGTTGCGTGAGTGACGCAAGCAATTCGCCGCGACCGATGCCACGCTCGCCAACACACAGTACGAGTCCCTTGCCACCTTCGGTGGCGTCGATGACCGCATTCGGAACACCAAGCTCCAGCGGCGTCGCCGTCTCTTTGGGTGCAAACGTCAAACGCACCGCAACCCCATCAAACTGACGGAACGCTGTAGCGCCGCCAGCACCGACGTCATCAATGCTCCAGGAACGCGACACGTAGTGGTTCTCAGCGAGCTGCTCGAGCACGTCAGAACCCATCGTCTCGCGAACGAAGTCCCATACATGCGGACCACTGAGCACTTCGTCAGTCAGTTGTTGCCAGCAAGCGCCCACACGAATGCGCGCTGGGCGGCCTTCGCTGACCACGACTTCACTGGCACCGTTCGCGACGGCCGCACTGACCAATGACATCGACGCCAGGCCGTCCGGGACAACCTCTGCCGCACGAGCATCCGTGCGTGACCGCTGCAACTCCAAGAGTCGCGCTAAAGTGACCTCGTCGAGCAGGCCTTGCTCCACGAGGATGCGACCGATCGGTCGCGAACTGCCGGTGAGGGTCTGAATCGCCAAGCAGCGTTCCAGTCCGGCTTCGTCCACAACCCCGCCTTCGAGCAGGATTGAGCCCAGTCTATTTTCATCCATACGCCTTTCCTTTGCGCTCTGCCCATCGGTCCCATGGGCAGTTCAGCTTGAGGCAGCGACGGGCTTGCGCCAGTTCCTGGGCAGGCCAGACGCCGGAAAGGGCAAGCGGCGCAGGGGATTCGACCGCAGACAGAACGAGCGACGAACTACTGAAGGCGCTGCTCAGCGGCCTTGGCCAACTCGCCCGCCAAAGCGTTGGCAGTGACCCTGGCTTGGGCGCCGACCTGCCCCCACTTGGATAACGCAAGCTGCTTGTTACCAGACGCTTCCGCAGTCATCGCCAGGTGGACGTTGGCCAATACGACATCGCCCATTGCCAGCCATTCGTGCTGGTCAGCAGGCAGCAACCTGGCCGGGCCCGCACCGAGGCTCAGCTCAAATGCTTCAAACGATGCTCGATCCTGCAGCGAAATCGCCGCGAGCGCTCCGGCCCAACGCTGCCTAAGGTCGCCACCATCCTTCGCTAACTCCACCACCCGCAACAACATGCGCTGCCGTTCGCGCCGATCGAGATCGCCGTCGGCGAGCATTTCGATCGAACCATTCAGGTCTGGGCGCGGGTGCCGGAGAACCATCGCCGTCGCTACAATGCCCAGAACCAGGGCCAAGAAAACGACGAGCGGTGCGGTCAGGACGCGATCGGGGACTTGTTCGCTCATCGGGAAGTGCTAGTTGGCTAGCGTAACTACCGGCTCAACGCCAGTCGCGGGGCTTCCTGATTGAGCGAATTCTGCTAGGATGCTGCTCCAATTCAGGCAGCCGCGCCCCCCAGCTCATACCGGGCTGAACTCCCGATTGACCCTACACACTTTCGCCCAAGCGAAAGTCAACCGAGAAACCGGCGGACCGACTTCCACGACGTGCCCATGGCAGCCAAAACTACGACAGCATCTCCCAAGAAAGCAGCCGCCAAGAAGACCGCCAAGAAGGCGACTGAGGCCGCACCTCCAAAGATGACAACTGCCAAGAAGGCGACTGCGAAGGCCGCGCCCGCCAAGAAGGCCGCCCCCAAGAGGGCTACGGCTGCCGGAGCAGGCACAACCAGTACCCCCCCGAAGCGCGCGTCGCGTGCCAAGGTCCAAGCGCCCAGCACGATCTTCCTGCCACGTGCGGTGGCGTGTGTCGACGATGACAACCCATTGATGGCCCACGGTGGTGGCGGTGACGGCTTTGGCCGCTGCGGCGGCCGCATGCTGTCGAATCGCCTCGAGCAACAGCTCTGCAACCGCCTCGGCATCGCCGGCGTCGTGCACAGCCACAGCCCACGCCACTACGAAATCCGCCTCGACGAGACCAAAGTGGCAGCCTACGCCCCGATGATCGTGCTGCGTGGCCGCGGCCGTGAAGGCAAGGGCGTCATCATCGAAGCCGTCGAAGACGCAAAGGCAGCGATCTTGACCAAGGTGATCGCTTTCCGCGAGCAGTACGGCCAAGAGTTCTATATCACGCTGGTGGCCGATGATGAGGTGCTCGATGAAGTGCCGTTGTCAGCTTATGACGAGTCGTGCACTTCGACGAATGTGCACACTTTGATTGCTCGGTTGGCGGAGTAGCCCCCCCCGGGCGCCACGCGGCCGGGGAGCCAGCCGCAAGTTCGAGCCACCCCATCGGGGCGCGACTGGGCCTAGTAGCCAGCCGCAGACTCGAAGCGCCCCAGCCGGGCCGCTCTCGCGGACCGGAGCCCACCGCAACTGCCAGCCCTCCCCGGGCAGGCCCGTGCCCTAACTCCGGAGCCCCGAACCCCCAAACCAAACCCGAGCCACCGTTCTGCTCACACCGGATACCGCCGTGCCCGCCACCATTCCCGCCATCCGCGCACCAATCCGTAGTAATCCCCGACTAATCCACACCAACCTTCACCCCACACAACAACCAACCCACGCCCCGCCAACACCCCCAAACCACCCGATCACCACAAACAAGTAACACCGAACCCGACCGGAACGCGGAACCGCGCTAGCTACGACCGTCGCGAACAGGTAGCGTCCCTCGCCCATTTTCCGCTGGTTACGCCACCCTCGAGTCCGAAGTTGACGAACGAACTGGTCCATCTCGCTCGCTCCCATAATCTCGACGAACTCGAGACTGCCTGGTCACAGGCTGTGGGTGCCCCAAGCGCCGAATCTATCCCCCATTACGCCGACACTCTCGACCTCCTGTGTGAACAGGATATGGCGAGCAAGGCGTTGGGCATGGCCACCTCCATGATCGAGGCTTTGGTCGGCAAGGGCGACAAGCATGCCGCGATGGAACTTGGTTTCCGCGCGATGCAAGGCAGCGCCCATAACGACGCACTCGTCAAGACGGTCATCGACCTGATCGACGAGAACTATGGTAAGGAGTCATGGTTGCCCGTGCTGAAATCGCGGGCCAACCTGGCGAGCGCCACAGTCAATGCACTGGCGGAGTTCGACGGCCTGCGTCGCTACACGCGCGGCCACGTCGTCTACCACCCGGCAGGGTGGGGCGAAGGCACCGTCGAGGAGTTCGATGGCGACACGCAAGAGATCACGGTGCTGTTCGCAACGGGTCAACGCTCGCCGTTCCCGCTCGACACACTGCTCGACAGCTTCAAGTCGCTCGATCATGACGATCTCCGCGCAATGAAGCTGCAGCGCATGGAGCAACTGCAGGCAGAAGCCGAGCAAGAGCCCAACGCACTGATCCGCCGCGCCGCGATCCTGTACCGCGGCACGATCACCAGCACCCAACTCAAGAAGGAGCTCGCTGGTTCGGTCATCGAAGTCAAGAAGTGGCCGACGTGGTGGAAGAAGGCCAAGACGGCCGCCACCAAGGATCCGTGGTTGAAGGTCGAGGGCACGCCAACGCGCCCGATCTTCGTCATGCGCAAGAAGCCGATCAGCGTCGTCGATGAGGCAATCACGACGCTCAAGCACCAGGACAACCTGGGCGAGCGCATCGCCGTGCTGCGCGAATACCTGAAGCGCACCGAGGAAGATGAGGTCCGCAATCAGATCCTCGACCTCGCCGGCTCGACCGTCGAAAAGGCGCTTGAGGAGAAGGCAGCGAACCCGGAAGCAGAAATCTCCCACGCGCACATTCTCGACGGCATCCTCTACCTCGAAGAACACGAGCGCAAGGCGTCGATCTCGGGCGCTGAAGAACTCAACGTGCTGCTGACCGAAGGTGGCGAGAACCTCGATCCAACGGCGATCGACAAGCTCGCGACGCAAGCTTCACGCGATCACGCCGTGCAGCTGCTGCCGCAAGCACTCGGTGGCGACTGGGCCCCGCGTTGCATTGCGACGCTGACCGATTGGCCGGCGTCCGTTGCCGAAGGCGTTGCCGACAAGCTCGTATCCACGAAGCACGGCGCCGAAATCCTGACCGTCTGGGACAAGGTCGCGCCTTACCCGCGCCGCCACCCGCTGATGACCTACTTGCTAGGCAAGTATTTCAGCGACGGTGTCTTCGAAGGCCAAGAGAAGTGCCCCGACCACGTGTCGATGGTTCGCGTGCTGCTGCAGCTCGCTCGCATCCTCAACGAGGACCGCAAAAAGAACCAACTACACAGCCGCCTGCTCAACCGCGTCTTCAGCTTGCTGACCGGTAAGCGTGGCCTTTTGGATGCCGCCTGCGATGGCATCTCGCGCGACGACCTCTCCCACTACGTCGGAATCGTCGCCCGTGCCGGTGAGGACTTCCCGCCGGAACTCGAAGCGCACCTCGACCGCACCGCGGCTCGTCTCTACCCGGACCTGCTCGCGCAGCCCGAGCGCCCGTTCTGGGACAAGGAGTTCATCTACACGACGCTGGCAGGCCTCAAGCGGATCAAGGAGACCTACCACGAGCTGGTCGCCCTCAAGATCCCGGAGAACTCCAAGGCCATTGGTGCCGCCGCTTCGCTGGGTGACCTCAGCGAGAACAGCGAGTGGGACGCCGCCATGGAGGAGCAACGCAACCTCACCGGTCGCGCCCAGGAGATGGACGAGCAGATCAAGAGTGCCAAGCTCATTGAGGATCAAGAGATCCCCGATGACGTGGTTGCGCCTGGTCAGACCGTCACGCTGGTCGAACAAGACGAAGAGGCCAAGAAGTCCACCTACCGCATCCTTGGTCCGTGGGACATGACCGACGACACGACCATCAACTACATGGCACCGATGGCCCAAGGCCTACTCGGCTTGGCAGTTGGTGACATCGGCGAGATGCCGTCGCTGGCCGGCCCCATCAAGGTCCAAATCAAAGCGATCGAGCTGATCGACCTGCAATAGGTCGTTCCGCGGTGAGCACGCAGCCGTTTCGCATCGAGCTTGCCGACGACCACCACATCGTCGGCGACGCACAGGACGGCAGCGGCCCGAGCTATGTGTTCTTGCACGGGCTTGGCTCTGTGCGCACCGGCGAGAAGAGCGAGTCCTTGCGCGAACATGCGCAGTCGCGAGGTAACGCGTTCATGCGCTTCGACCTGCGCGGCCACGGCGACTCGACCGGCCAACTCGGCCGCGTCCCGGTATCCGAACTGATCTCCGACACCGTGCGCGTGCTCGAGCAGTACGGCCCCGCGATCTTGGTCGGCTCAAGTCTCGGCGGCCTCGTCGGCGCCCACGTCGCCGCCGAACGCAGCGACCTCGTGCACAAACTCGTGTTGTTGGCCCCCGCCTTTGGCCTGATGCCGAAGCTAAGCCAACGCGTCGATGAAGACGGCTGCCTGATGACCGGCGAAGGCGTCAAGTTCTACGTCGAGCCAGATGTGCTGAAGGACGCGGAGCAACTCGACGAAGGCAGCCTGCCAGCACGCATCCAAGTGCCGACGTTGATCGTGCATGGCACGGCCGATGACGTGATCCCGCAGATCGTCAGCGAGATGTTCTTCGCGGCGATGACGACCGAGCAGAAGCAGCTGTGGATCGTTCCCGATGGTGACCATCGCTTGAACCCATTCGCGAGCGAGATCTGGCAGCGCATCGACGCACAACCGACGAGCTGATGGAGTTCCCGGTCCCAGCGAATCTGCAGCGAGCCGTCGACGAAGCCGATGGCTGGCTCGACCTTCGTTGTCCCGAACGAGCTCTCGAGATTGTCGATGGGCTGGTCGCGACGCAGGAATCCAAATCGATGGGCCTAGCGCTACGAATCCGCGCGAACATCCGTTTAGGCAACTACGAGCCGTCTCTGGCAGACCTCTCGGAACTGCGCATCGATCACCCAACCCACGAGTGGGTCGACCTGACTGAGGCATGGTGCCGCCGCCGACACGACGACTTGCCGGGCGCCATCCGCTGCATCAAGCAGTTGCTCGAAGGCAACCACCAACACCACATAGCACGCTTCAACTTGGCGTGCTATCTGGCCCTGTCTGGCAACGTCGATCGCGCTATCGACGAACTCAGCATGGCGTGCGGAATCAACCCGGACTGCCGCACTTTCGCCATCGACGAACCCGACTTCGATGTGCTGCGAACGGACGAACGGTTCCGCCAGCTGCTTCGGCCGTCGACTTAGCTCAACCTGAGACCGATGGCATGGCGGGTCTGGATCCGCAGCTAACCATGCGGCCCCGATCAGCCGAAAACCGTTGCAGGACCACCTGTGACGGCACCCACCAAAACGACCGAACTCCGCGCCACGCGGGATCTTCTGGTCCGCAACCTGACGCACGTCGTCAAACTGCCGGACACCTGTATCGAGCCGCTCGTGTGCGCCCTGGTCGCCGGAGGCCACATGCTGGTCGAAGGCATCCCCGGCATTGGCAAGACGCTGCTGGCGCGCACGCTGGCGGCATGCATCGACGGGTCGTTCCGACGCATCCAGTTTACCAACGACCTGATGCCGAGCGATGTGATCGGCACGTCGGTGTGGCAGCAAGAATCCGGCTCGTTCACGTTTGTGCCCGGACCGCTGTTCGCGAACCTCGTGCTCGCCGACGAGATCAACCGCACGAGCCCGCGCACGTTGTCCTGCTTGCTCGAAGCGATGGAGAACGGGCGGGTCTCGATCGATGGCCGCGAAGAAGAACTGGGCCGCCCGTTCACCGTGTTGGCGACCCGCAACCCGATCGAGTTCCACGGCACCTTCCCGGTTCCGGAAGCAGCGCTCGATCGCTTCTTGGTTCGTATCGAACTCGATTATCCGGCGCCCGACTTCGAACTCGAGCTCTACACCGGCAGTGACGCCGAGGAGCGACTCGCCGAAGTCACGCCGGTGATGACTCCTGATGATCTGCTCGCGCTGCAAGCCGAAGCGGCCAAGGTTCATGTTCGTGAGGCAGTTGCCGAGTATGCGCTGCGCGTCGTGCAAGCCACGCGCAGCCACCCCGAGGTGCAACTCGGTGCCAGCCCGCGTGCGGCACTCGCGTGGCTGAAGGTCGCGCGAGCCCGCGCGATGCTCGACGAACGCGACTTCGTCTTGCCCGACGACCTCAAAGCCGTAGCCATGTGCACTCTGACGCACCGCATCTTCATGCAACGCGGCGACGACGCCGCACCTCTGTTGCGCGAGATTCTGCAGAATACGCCGGTGCCGCTGTAGCACGCGATGGCGAACCGCGTCTCGATCCGACCGAGCGCGCTCGGCTCCAAGGGATTCCTGCTGTTCGCGGCACTTGAGCTCGCGTTCCTCGCCACGAACTACAGCAACCTGTTCTTCCTGCTGCTCGCGTTTAGCGCGGTGCTCGGAGTGCTCGGGGCATGGTGGTCCTGGCGCAACCTTCGCGACCTGCAGGTCGAGAGCCTCGGACTGGCCACCGCTGCTAGCGGTAGCCAACGAGCAACGCACGTGCACCTCGCCGCCAACCGCAGACCGAGGTTCGACCTCCTGGTCGAACTGGACTTGGAAGGCGGCTACTGCGAAGTGGGCTACGCTCCCTACTTGGTGAAAGCGCAGAGCATCGACGACGCCGTCGCCGGGCAACCACGCGGCGTTCGTTGCATCACTCATGCGCGCGTCACCTCGAGCTTTCCGTTCGGGTTCTTCGTGGCACGCACGACGCTGCCCACCGATGCTGAGCTAATCACGTATCCGACGCCGATTCCGTTCGGTGAGAGCCGCTCGGGCGGCGATCGACCCGGCGATCACGGCGCCCTGCATGCCGGTCGCGGTACAGTGCTAGCGGGCCTGCGGGCGTTCCAAACCGGCGACGGCATGTCCGACATGCACTGGAAGGCGACCGCACGCCGCGGCACGCCCATCGTCAAGGAACGTGAACGCGAAAGTGCACCGGCCGTCGATGTCGTTCTCGATCGGCGGTGCGACGAAGCAACTCTCGAGCGGGCGCTAGCCCAGCTAACCACGCTCGCGCTGGCAGCGAGAACCGACACGCCGCTGCAGGTACATAGCCAAGGAATCGAACTACTCGTCGACCCCGACCGCGGAGGTGCTGATGACGCGTTGCGCTGGTTGGCCGAAGCCAAGACACTGCCCAGCAACGCCGCGCCGCCGCCGACGCGACGCAGCGCGATGCAGCTGCCCGAAGCGCGGAGGCCGACGTGAACGATCGCCTGCACCCGCTCTTGTTGTTGCTGACGCTGCTCGACCTCGGCTTCGTGCACGCAACTGGTGCCGTCGCCGCGTTACCGCTACTACCGATGTGGCTGTTCGCGCTGGCATCGCCGCGCCTTCGCCGCCTGCAACGATTCCTGCTCTATCGACACGCCTGGAACGGCGGCGTGCTGATCGTGTTCGCGCTGCTCGTGCACCACGCAACCACAACTGGGTTGCTGCACATGCTCGAAGATGGCCTGGTGCTGGCGGTGCTCTGCCAAGTGCACTTACTCAACAACATCGGCGAACGGCAACGACCCGACCTGACGTTCTTTAACTCGTTCCTGATCGCATTCGTCACCAGCTTCTTCGCCCCAGACTTCTGGTGGTCGCTGCTGTTCGTTGGCCACACCCTCGCGTTCGTACCGGCACTTCAGGTCTACGCGCTCACCAGCCGCGGGCGCGACCTCAGCGCCGCGGTCATGCGCTCGGTCATCCGCGACAGCGTGCCGCGCACGATAGCCATCTCAGCAGCAACAGCCTTCGTCTTCGTGCTCTGGCCACGCGACTTCCAACGCTCGGGCTGGCTCAAGGACAGCCTAGCCATAGGCCAACAACTGCAAGTCGGACTCGCTGAGCGCATCGACCTCGACCGAGAAACCACGCCATACCTCAGTGACAAGATCGCGCTGCGCATCGAGATGCTTGAGGGCA
The DNA here is from genome assembly GCA_051274975.1 of Planctomycetota bacterium. GTDB lineage: Bacteria > Planctomycetota > UBA1135 > UBA1135 > UBA2386. The sequence goes on from JBNMND010000038.1 coordinate 21,629, forward strand.
ATCTCTCCGCGATACCAACCCACTGGCGCGCAAATGCGTTCTCTGAGTTCGACGGGCGCACGTGGTTCCCTCAGGACGTCAGCCACGTCGGTTCGCGATTCGGAAGCGATACACCGTGGAGCCAAACAAACGGCGTGTGGCAGCGGCCAACGCGCGGCGAGCCACACACGAGAATGCTCGTGCAACAGATGGACGCCGATGCGGAACGCTTGGCTACGACTCTCGCCGCCGTCCGCCTGACCATGCACAACCTCGAAGGACGCATGCTCAGTGCCAAGTCCTACGCAGGCTTTGCGATCATTCCGTCTGCCGACGCGCCATCGAACACGCTCACCTACACCGTCGAACTCGCCCAGCCACAACCGACGCACAACATCAGCGAACGAGTCCGCCAACACTTCGTCTCGCTACCCGAACGTGGCGTGCCGAGAATGGCCTACGACCTTGGTCTGCAACTGCGCCGCTCGTTACCAGACACCGCCAATCGCGTGGCCATCGCGACGCGAGCGTGTACGTGGCTACAAAGTAACCGGCGCTACGAACTACCCGGCAACCCCGGCTTCGCGAGCAACGTCGGCGAGTTCTTGCTCGGCACCGGCGCGGGGCACTGTGAATACTTCGCGACCACACTGGCACTGTTGCTGCGCACTCAAGGCGTGCCATGCCGCATCGTCGGCGGCTACCTCGTGCACGAACGCACCAAAGACCAGAAGGCAGCTATCGCCCGCGAACGTGATGCCCACGCATGGATCGAGGTGCTCGGCAAGGACGGTACGTGGCATACGTTTGATGCGACGCCCGCAGCCGAGGTTCGCAGCGCCGGACGCGACGGTGCTGGCTTCTGGCAAGGCGCCAGTAGCTGGCTGCAATCGCTTTGGAGTGAAGTCACGAGCTTCGATAGCGAGTCGCGACAACGCTGGCTCACACTGCCACTGCGTCACCCAATCGCGTTCACACTGGCTATCGCGATCGTTGTGGTCTGGATGCGTCGACGCCGCAAAAGCCACAACCGCGTTCCCGCGATCACCAACTTTGAGCAGGCATTGCAGCGCTGCAAGCTGGCGCTACTGCCTGGTGAAACGCCACGCGAACTGATAGTCCGCGCCGCGACCCTCGACATCGCGCCCGAACACCTTCGCGCAATCGAGTCGACCGCGGCCGAACACGAACGCAGCCGATACCGGCAGTGATGCGAAGGAGTCTGGGTCACAGAACGACAACCGGCCAGGTGCGTGAATGTCGTGCCGGGTTGGCCCGCGAAAACGCAGGCCAATCAACTGATTCGGCGAGGCTTTGGTGGGCCTACCTGGTGCGACAAGCGCGTGCATGACGGTTTGTCGTTCTGGGCCCCAGACTCCGGAGGCGCGGCGCGCGCTACGACATCCAGTTCGGCTTGCGCTTGTCGAGGAATGCGGTGAAGCCTTCCTTCGCCTCATCCGTCGCGCGCAGGTCCGCGATCCAGTTGGACGTCACCGGAATCGCATCTTCGAGAGACAGGTGTGACACCGAACGGATCAGCTCTTTCGCACTCGCAACAGCTGCCGGGCCTGCGGACAACAACTCCTTGAGCACCTTGTTGACGGCGTCATCGAGTACCTCGACGGGCACCGAGCGATGCACCAGTCCGATTCGCTCCGCTTCCTTGCCATCGAAACGCTCACCGGTCAGGAACAACGTGCGCGCCCGGCCGGCGCCGATTTTCTGCAGCAAGAACGGCGAGATCACGGCCGGCACGATGCCGAGCTTCACCTCGGTCATGCCGAACAAACAATCGTCACTGCAGATCGCAACGTCGACCGCGGCCGTCAGGCCGGAACCACCACCGAGCGCGTGGCCATGAACGCGGCCGACGACCGGCTTCTTGCAGCGAGCGATCGCCAAGAACATGCGCGCCATGTAGTCGGCACCCTTGACGTTCTCGGCGTGCGGCAGGCCAGCCTGATCCTTCATCCAGCCCAGGTCCGCGCCCGCTGAGAAGCTCTTGCCGTTGCCGCTCAAGACAACTACCCGCGTCGCGTCATCCGCATCAGCTGCAGCGAAGGCTTTGTGCAAGTCGTCGACGACAACGCCATTGAAAGCATTGCGAACTTCCGGGCGGTTGAGGCGAATGTGCCGAACGGCGCCTTCTTGGGCGATCTCGAGGGTTTCGTAGCTGGTCATCTGCGGACAGATTGTCCGGCTCGGGCCCGCAATTCCAACGTGGAATCAAGTCGCGGCACATGCGACAAACGATGCATGGCCCCCGCCCTGCGTATCCTGGTAGCTGGTGCGCTGTTCGCAACCGGCGGAGCGCTAGTCAAAGCGTGCGAGTTTCCGTCGGCCCAGAGCGCCGCTGTGCGAGCGCTGGTGGGCGCCATCACGATCTTCGCACTGATGCCCGAAGCGCGGGTTCGGCCAACACGGCGCGTGCTGGTGCTGATTCCGCCCTACTTCATGGCGACATTCTTCTTCGTGCTCGCCAACACGATGACGACCGCGGCGAGCTCGATCTTTTTGGCGGCCACCGCACCGCTCTGGGTGCTGGTGCTCGGACGGTTGGTCACCGGCGAACGCGCGAAACGGCGCGACCTCATCATTTTCGTTGGCATCGCGATCGGCATGGTCATGTGCTTCCTCGCGCCAACCGAAGCGATCGCGACCGCCCCAAACCCAGCCCTCGGTAACGTTCTCGCATTGCTTGTCGGGATCGGCTTTGCGCTACTGCTCTTGGGCATGCGCCGCTTCGCACGTGATGGCCAAGACGTGAGCGCACCCGTTGCCGCCTGGGGCAGCCTGGCGACGTGCGCGCTATCGCTCGCACTGATGCCCGCGATCGATCAAACGTTGGTCGTCGGCAGCGCCAACGACTGGCTGGCGATGACCACGATGGGCGTCTTCCAAGTCGGACTCGCCTACGTGCTGCTATCTCGCGCCATGCCGTATGTCCCGGCGGTGCGCGCTTCGTTGATCCTGATGATCGAACCCGCGCTAAGTCCCCTCATTGCCTATGCCGTGCACGGTGAACAACCGCACGCATATACGATCTTTGGCGGGGCACTCATCATCGGCTCTGTCGCCGCGGGCAGTGTGATCGGCCGCGGCCGCTAGCTGCGCGTATCGAGCTTTAGCGGACCGTTCTTGGTATCTATGCGGTTCTACCTAGGAGCCGCTGATGAATACAAAACGCTGGACCCAAGCTACTCGCTCGCTCGCCCTTGCCCTGCTTGTCGCCTCGACTGCGGTTGCGCAGGACGCGCGCGACACGGCTGCCGAAACCAAAAGTCACGCAGACATGGTTGCGCGGCTTGGCAAGATCGCCACCGAAGCGAAGACCATCCACAAGTACCACGGCGACAAAGCTGCCAAGCAACTGTGGGCGCAACTCGAGCAACTCGGCGACAAGGCCGATTGGAAGCTGCGGCTCGACGCGGCGCTTGCGCACATGCGTTTGGCCAACACGAAGGCGGCCATCGACATCCTAAAGACGGCGAGCGACGAGATGCGCGCCGGCCGACTCAAGGGCGGCCTCGACGAAGCGAGCTCGATCGTCTTCTACCTCGGCATGGCCTACATGCGCCAAGCGGAGACCGAGAACTGCTGCGCGCGTTCGACTCCGGAGAGCTGCATCCTGCCGCTGCGTGGCGAAGCCATCCACACGAAGACCGAGGGTGCTACCAAGGCCATCCCGTGCTTCGAGCTCGTGGTCGCCAACCGCCCCGCAAATGACTACTGGCACCTCAGTGCGCGCTGGTTGCTCAACATCGCACACATGACGCTCGGCACCTGGCCGGACGGCTTGAAAAAGGAGCGGCGCATGCCAATCGAGGCGCTGCAGTCGCAAGTCGACCTAGCGCACTTCAAGAACGTCTCGGCCAAGACTGGCATGGACATGTTCGCGATGCTCGGCGGCGTGATCGTCGACGACTTCGACGGCGACAATGACCTCGACGTGCTGCTGTCGCTGTGGAGCGCCGACGGCCCGATGCGCTTCTTCCGCAACGATGGCAACGGCACGTTCACTGAGCGCAGTAAGGAAGCCAATCTGACGGGTATCACCAGCGGCATCAACATGTTCCAGGCCGACTACGACAACGATGGCGACCTCGACGTCGTGATCCTGCGTGGCGCTTGGCTCTACAACAATGGCCGCCATCCCAACTCGCTGCTGAGGAACCGGGGTGATGGTTCGTTCGTCGACGTGTCGTTGGCCGCCGGCTTTGGTGAGACGGCATTCCCGTCCTCGCAAGCTGACTGGGCCGACATCGACAACGATGGCGATCTCGACCTCTACGTCGGCAACGAGTCGACCCCGAAGATCCACTCGCCGTGCCACCTGTTCCGCAACGAAGGCGACGGCACGTTCGTCGACATCGCGTCCGAGGCCGGCGTTGAGAACCTCGGCTACACCAAGGGCGTTTCGTTTGGCGACTACGACGGGGACGGCCTCGCCGACCTGTTCGTCAGCAACCTCGCCAGCGAGAACCGCCTCTACCACAACCTCGGTAACAACAAGTTCGAGAACGTCGCTCCGAAGCTCAAGATGGAAGAGCCGATCGCGAGCTTCCCGACTTGGTTCTGGGACTACGACAACGACGGCAAGCTCGACTTGTTTGTCGCGGCTTACTCAACCGGCGTCGGCCATGTCGCTGCCCATCACCTCGGCATCAAGGTCGCCGACAGCACCTACGACTACATGAAGCTGTGGCACGGTGACGGCAAAGGCGGCTTCACCAACACTGCTAAGGAGATGGGACTCGACTACCCAGCGCTGCCAATGGGAGCCAACTTCGGCGACCTCGACAACGATGGCTGGCTCGACTTCTATCTCGGCACGGGCGACCCCTACTACTACAACCTGATGCCGAACCTCATGTACAAGAACATGGGTGGCAACAAGTTCGCCGACGTCAGCATGGCTGGCGGCTTCGCCCACCTGCAAAAGGGCCACGGCGTGTCGTTCGCGGACTTCGACTTCGACGGCGACCTCGACGTCTACTCCGTGATGGGCGGCGCCTACGTCGGCGACCCTGCCTACAACACACTGTTCGAGAACCCT
>JBNMND010000039.1:0-26405 GCA_051274975.1 Planctomycetota bacterium
GGTTCTCCGCTGCTGTTGGCGGCGCTCGCAGCGCTTCCTGGGTTGTCGGTGCTGATCGTCGTCGCGGCGATGGGCCACGAAATCCTGCGTAGTAGCAGTGCTGGCGACGGCGACGTGCCGAATCTTCCTGAGTTCCCGAAGCTAATCCGTGGCTCGCGCGACTTCCTGCTCGATGCGGTGTTGGTGTTCGCAATCTTCTTCGCTGCTCCAATCGTGCTCAGCCTCGCCGGTGCCCCGACGTCAGCGATACTGCCAGGCTTGGCATTGGGCGTGTTCTTCGCGCCACTAACGTTCGCACTGCGGCAGATCCGCCGCGACATGCGCACGTTCTCGCCAGTGTTCCTAATGCGCGCCGCTCGTCGCTGCGGTCGTGGCTATGTGCTGATCGCCGGCGCCATCACGTTGGCCTTTACGCCAGCAGCCTTGGTCGTGACCGCAGTGATCAGCTACCCGGTCTGGGTGCAAATCGCGATCGTTGGCCCCCTCTGCGTGCTGCCGACGTTTGCCACGACACGCCTCTTGGGCACGTGGCTCGACTCGCATCGCGAATCCCTCGGCTTCCTGATGTTGGGACCGACGGAGACGCTTCAGAACCCTGCTACTGCGGCTGAGGTCAGCTCTCCCAAGAAGCCGACCCAGCCGCGCAACCTTCGCCGCCCGCCTGCTCGCAAGCAGTTTCAAACGCCCAACGTCACGACCGCGAAACCCAGCGGTCGGCCCGCCCCAGCGGTTCGTCCAGCGTCGGCGTTCGCCGAAAAGTCCCGCGCCCGGCCTGTGCCGAAAGCCATCGAAGGTCGTCGACCGGCGCCAAAGAGCCCGGCTTCACCAGCTCGGGAAGTACCGCAAGATACTGATATGAAAGATGTTCCGGACCTTATCGGGATGCCTGGTGCGATCGTTGTCAGCGGCTCAGACCGCGAACGTCAGGGTGCGGCTTCTCGCCGCTCCTGATCTTTGCTCGCCTTGACGGCCCTCGCCATGCACGATCCCGAGATGGACCTCGCCTCGCTCCTGCGCGACGTGCCCGACTTTCCGAAGCCGGGCATCCTGTTCAAGGACATCTCTCCGCTACTGGCTTCTTCTGAAGCCATGCACGCGGCTACTGACCAACTGGCCGCACTCGACTTCGGCAAAGTCGACAAGATCGCCGCCATCGAAGCGCGCGGCTTCCTGTTTGGCGTGCCGCTCGCGATGAAACTCGGCATTGGCTTCGTGCCCGTTCGAAAGCCCGGCAAGCTGCCGTGGAAGACCAACCGCGTCGACTACGAGCTCGAGTACGGCACAGACGCCGTGGAGATCCACCAGGACGCCGTCAATGCGGGCGAACGGGTGCTGATGATCGACGACCTGCTCGCCACCGGCGGGACCATGGCCGCCGCCTGCAAGCTCGTAGAGTCGTGCGGCGGAGTCATCGCGGGCTGTGGGTTTGTGATCGAGCTAGGCTTCCTCAATGGTCGCGAGAAGCTCGACAAGCACCGCTGCGAAGCGCTCATCCCGATCAGCTAGCCTGTCGTGTGGCATCCGGCACTGCCGGACCATGGCCTTTAGGGGACTTCCCTAGCCGAACTTTCCCCAAAAACTTGGCTGACGCAAACGCCCACCGGTAGGCGACTTCGGCGTTTCTCTCAAGTTTCTCCCAAGACAGCGCTAAATGCAGAGCTGCTTCCTGCCGATCATGGAAGTCCGGTCCGGAACTTCTGGACCTTGCTCTTTGGTGAACTCGACTCCCACCAACGCTTCTCGAAAAGGCAAAGTCGACGAAAGTCGATGACGCAAAGCCATAGGGCCTTCGGCCGGATGCAAATCCGACCATGGCAGCCTGGTTCCCGAAATGAGGCGCGGTTTGGTAGACGGCAAAACAACTACTGGCGCAGCGGATGACGTCCGCACTGCAACGCGCCACCTCCAGCGCCGTCTTCAAGACCACGACCAGCACCGGCAACACCGGTGACGACCACAAGGGAAACAGGCGCTTTGCGATGCAACATCGAGGCGCAGGAGTCGAAACCCGATGCACATGCCATCCCCATGCAGTGCGCCGGTTTGTTTGCGGGTCCCCACCCGCCTGCCTGTCCCTACGTCGTCAAGAAAGCTGGAGTTTGAATCATGGCCAAGTCCTCGGTCGCCGCTCGTTCCACCCGCACCATCTCAACCCGCAGCACCACGTCGCGCAGCTCGCGAACCACTGCTGCGAGTAGCACGCCGGCTACAAGTCGTCGCAAGCCGGCTCTGACGACGATCCCGTCGCCTCAGAACACGACGATGACCGACTCGGAGCTCGAGATCATCTGGAAGACCTACAAGCGCACTCGTGACGAGAACCTGCGCAACACGCTGATCGAGCACCACATGCCGCTCGTTCGCACGATCGCCGAGCGCGTTCTGCAAACGCTGCCGAAGTCGATCGACGTTGACGACCTCAGCTCGGCTGGCACGTTCGGCCTGATGGACGCGATCAACGGCTTCGACCTGTCGCGTGGCATCAAGTTCAAGACCTACTGCACGACTCGTATCCGCGGTTCGATCCTCGATGAGCTTCGCTCACAAGATTGGGTTCCGCGTCTCGTTCGTTTGAAGGCGCATCGTCTTGAGCGCGCCATGCGCACGCTCGAAGGCCAACTCGGCCGCACGCCGAACCAAGCCGAAGTCGCCAACGAGCTCGACATCACGCTCGAAGAACTGCAAGCGCACCAAGCCGAAGCCAACGCCAAGACGATCTTCTCGCTGTCGGAGAAGTGGGACGATGGCGATGACGACAAGGAACTCGAGAAGGTTGAGATCCTCGCGGACCGCAAGTCGACCAACCCGGTCGACACGATCCAACAGCGTGACGCGCTCGATATGATCACGAGCAGCCTCACCAAGAAAGAGCGCCTCATCATCCTCATGTATTACTACGAGGGCCTGACGATGCGCGAGATCGGCGAGATCATGGAGCTGACCGAGTCGCGCGTTTGCCAGATTCACAGCAACGTCATGGCGCGCTTGAAGGCGCAACTCGATCGCGCGCAAGGCGCCGAGTAGTTCGACTGCGAGAATGATTGAGCCCAACACGGGCAGCGAGCTATGGCTCGCTTAGCCCGGCCGCCGGCGCAGCGCACGGGGACCGACGACGCACGTCGATGTCCAGCAGTGGCATCTTCGCGCAACACGCAAACCGGCAGGCCAACCACAGTCAGTACGGATGCAGCGGCCACTCCTGGGGAGGATGGCTCGCACAAACTAGCGCGAGAAGTTAGCGGCGCTTCAGCATCACGTTCGCACGCGCAACGCCAAACTGTTGGCGGAGCTGCTCGCTCTTCCACGCGCGAATGCTATGCAATCCGGCACGCGCGACGGCCTTGCCTTCATTGGGTGCACGGCGCAACTCCGACAAGGTGTCGGCGCGTCGCGGCGCGGTAGTTCCTGGCTCCGAATCGTTCTGGATTTGGGAAGTCGCGCTGCGCAGCCGCTGCGGCCTCGTCCTGAGGCTAGCGGCTGCCGAAACAACTGGCGACTTGATCGAAGACCTGATGTCCGGAGTCGCAGGCAACTCAGTCATTAGACCGCTACTCAGCACCACTGCGACGGACGCGCAGATCAAGACCGTCGCGCCCAACGAACGTCACGCCCGCATCGTCGAACTGCGCTTCTTCACTGGGTTGTCGATTCCCCAGACGGCGGACACGCTGCTGGTCTCGCACGCGACAGTGGAACGCGATTGGTTCATGGCACGGGCATGGCTACGTGTCGAACTGGGGCGCGCCCAACCCTTGCTCAGCGCTTGATTCGACGGGCGGCACGCAGGCCGACCCCACTATCCACATGCTCAGGCAAGAGCGGGTAGCGATCACTCGATCTCGCCACTTCGCCGAGGTGCGCATACGTGCCGCCAGCTCGCCGCCGCATCGGTGCTCCAGCAGTGCGTTCCAGGACATCGCTGCACCACTCGGAGACATTGCCGTGCACATCGAACAGGCCAAACGGATTGGCCAGAAACGTACCCACCGGTGCGTGGGGCACATAGCCGTCATTCCACGGTTCGCTGACCCAAGGTGCTCCAGCTTTCTTGGCGGACTGATCCGAGAGGTTTGCGTAGAGGTGCAGGTCCTTTGCGGGGCAACTGTGTGGCGTCGTCGTGCCGCCTCGACACGCATACTCCCATTCGATCCCAGTGGGCAGCGAGAGACCATGCTCCGTCAACAGGCCATCGCACTCCCACCAGCTCACGGATTCGACGGGGTTGAATCGCCCGATCGAACCCGACCAGGTGCGCAGCTCCCTACCCGCGAAGTATGCGCTAGGCCGCGCACGGCTAGGGTCGCCAGTCCAGAGTCGCTCCCACTGGGCCTGAGTCAGCTCGTGGCGGGCGATGAAGAAGGGTTCGATCTCGCTCTCCACCGGGACAATGGGCGGGTCGTCTTCATGCGGCACGAGCGGCCCCTCCATGATCATGGTTGCCCCGCCGGGCAACAGCACAAACACGATCCCGGTAGCGCCAGTGCATGCGATCGATCCATCGGGCTCGTGCACCGGTATCGGCAATTCCATCGGATCGCCGCTGCCGTCCCACGCACTGCGCAAATCGTAGAACTCGTGCATCCGCGTGGCCGGGTTCCTGCCAAGCGGCACCAAGCCCAGAACATCTTCGGGGGCCAGAGCAATGCCACGACCAACGTACGGCGCGTTGGCCGCAATATCCTCGCGCACCTGCTGCCAAGACACCTTGGCGCCCGGGTGAGCGACGCTGCACTCACCCACGCTTCGCGCCCAAGACAACCGTTGCTCGATCACACGCTTCTGCAACACCTCAGCGGCGGCGATATCAGCGAGCAGCTTATTGAGCGTCTCGAGAAGGAAGCTGGCCGAAGCCTGTTCGTTCGTCACGCGATCTCCGCCGTGAGCACTGAGGCTCGCCGTGAGCTTGCCAATCGTCGACTGAATCTCCACACGCATGGCGACCAGGTCATGCCAATCAGCAGCAAGCCAGTCTTCCAACTTGGCGGCCATGTCGGGCCGAGCAGGCAGCAACACCGACACCTTCGCCAGCGCCTGCTCGAGCTTCAGCACGAACGCCAATTGGTCGTAGTCGGCGAGCTTGCCTTCGAACTGCACTTGGTAGGTCTCGGCCGCAAGTTCACCACGGTTCGCGCGAGCTATCAGCAACAGCGAGATCACAATGCCTGCGCCCAAGAACAAGAACGTGGTCACTGCACCTGCAACTAGAGCTCTGTTGCGACGCGCGAACTTTCTCATCTGGTACCAGGTCGTTTGCGGCCTAGCCAGAATCGGCTGATTGAGAAGGAACCGCTGCAGGTCCTGCTCAAATTCCTGGGCCGAGCCGTAGCGCGACTCGCGCTCCTTGGCGAGCGCCTTGGCGCAGATCGTCTCGAGATCGCCGCGACATTCCGGTCGGACGCGACCAAGCCGCGCGGGCTCGACATCTGCAACGATGCGGGCGACCTCGCTGATCGAGCGCCCTTCGACGTCGAGCGGCATGCGGCCGGCCAACAGTTCGTAGAGAATCACGCCCAGCGAATACACATCGGTGCGCGCGTCAACCGAAGCCACCGCGCCACCAACCTGCTCCGGACTCATGTAGCTTGGCGTGCCGAGCAACTGGCCATTTCGGGTGCGCGCGACGGATCCCTGCGACGACGGCGCAGTCGTGCGCGCAATTCCAAAGTCGAGAATCACCGGCCGCCCGCCAACAGCTGATCCGGCAACCACGATGTTGGCTAGCTTGAGATCCCGATGAATCACGCCGCGCTCATGCGCGTGATGCACGGCCTCACAGATGCGAGCAACGAGCGTCACAATGGCACGCAAGTCGAGTTCGTGAGCACGCACATACTCACCCAGTGGTTGGCCAGGCACGTATTCCATTGCGAAATACGGCACCTTGCCATTGCCCAAATCACACGTTCCTGCCGCATAAACGCCAGCGATGTTCGGATGCCGCAACAAGCCAAGCACCTCAGCTTCGAACGTGAGGCGTTGCAAGCATTCGTCGTCGACCAGACCAGGCAACAGAGTCTTGAGCGCGACGATCCGCTGTGGGTTCTGCTGCTCAGCTTCGTACACGACTCCCATGGCACCGCGACCAATCTCACGACGGATCTGGTAGGGGCCGATACTCTCAGGCAGATGCTGGCTCGATTGCGGCATGCGGTCGGATCGTGGGATAGTGAGGTTGTGAGTCCGCAGAATCGTCAGTTAACAGTCCGCAGAGAGCGCGCGGCGCGAAGACCACCGACGCTGTGATTGCCAGGCAGCTTCTGCTGATCCAAGAACCCAACCTCCGCAGCTTGGGGTGACGACGAGTAACCGCCGCCAACGCGGTGGCGCTGATCTGGATCTTTCCCCCAATCCTCGTCCACGATGGGGATACCCGTCTCGTCGGCGAGCCACTCCTTGACGTTGCCGTGCACGTCGTAGAACCCGAGGGCGTTGGGCAAGAACCTTCCAACTGGCGCGTGCATCGCAAAGCCGTCGTCGTAGTCCTCGACGTCGCGACGCCTCGACATCTTCTGGTATTTGAGGTCCGCGATGTTGGCGTATCGCCGCACCTCGTCTTCAGGGAAGAAGAACCTCCCCGTGCTGCCGGCGCGCGCGCCGTGCTGCCACTGCTGCACGGTCGGTAGCATCAAGCCGTGCTGCGCAAGCAGCGTGTCGCACTCTTCCCAGCCGACGGTCTCCACCGGGTTCTTGGCCGTAAAGTGCTGCCCGATGTCGATCTTGCCGCCAATGAAGTAGGAGCTGGGTATCAGCCGATCTGATGCTCCGCTCCAAAGCCGCTGCCACTGCCCCTGCGTCATCTCGTGGCGTGCCAGCAAGAACGGCGCCACTTCGACATGCAGTTCCTCCAAGATGCCGCTCACCAACTGATTGCCCCCCGGCAACAGCACGAACACCATGCCCGTCTCATCGGCCATTTCGATCGAACCATCCGGTTGGTGCACCGGGATGGTCAGCGAGGCTGGATCCACATTCCCGTCCCAAGCGCTGCGCAAGTGATAGAACTCCTGCAGTCCGGTAACCGGGTTCTGCCCCAGCGGCACCAACCCCAACAGTTGCTCGGGATCTAGCTCGATACCGCGGCCAACGTATTTGGTGCTCGCGGCGATCTGAGCGGCAACGGTTTGCCATGAGACCCTCGCGCCTGGGTGAAATCGAGTCCACTCGCGAACACCCGCCGCCCAGCGCAGCCTTCGTTCGACGTTGGCCTTCTGCTGTGACTCAAACCCAGCCAAGTCCTCGAGCAGTTTGACGAGAGCATCGTTCAGGAAGCGAGCCGACGTCGCGGCCGTCACTCCTCCGGGCGCCGACGCAAACTGCTCGGTGGTCTGTTTCATCTTCGGTCGCATCGCCAACAGCGAATCGCACTCCCCGTCAAGCCACTGCTCCAGTGCCGACGTCATGTGCGGCCAAGCCGGGAATAGAGCGCGCTCGCGCTCGATAGCAGACTCGAGCTTGGCGACACCTGCGAGCTGATCGAACTCCGAGACCTTGATTTCAAAGCGGGACAGGCTGTCCCTTGCGGACTGCTCGCTGCGCTCGGCGTACACCGCCAACGGCACGGACACGGCGACACCGATTGCGAGTACGGCGAATGCAACGGCCACACTGGTAACAAACGCCCGATTGCGCCGGGCAAACTTGACGACCTGATACCACGTCGAGCTTGGCCGTGCGGACACCGGTTGGTCGGCGAGGAAGCGGTTCAGATCTTCGCCGAACTCGGCGGCCGATCCGTAACGCAGGGCCCGCTCCTTCCTGAGCGCCTTGGCACAAACGACCTCAAGATCGCCGCGGCACTCGGGGCGTAGCGTGCCTAACCGTGCTGGCTCGACGTCACGGATGACCCTGCCAACCGAAGCAAGCGACGTCCCCTCAAGGTCGAGCGGCAGGCGCCCACAAAGCAGCTCATACAAAATCACGCCCAACGCGTAGATATCTGCACGCTGGTCCACGACCTCTCCGAAGCCGTCAAGCTGCTCGGGGCTCATGTAGTCAAGCGTGCCAAGAACTTGACCGGTCTGGGTCCAATGCTTCTGACGCTGCCGTTCAGGGTCGGTAGATCGCGCGATGCCGAAGTCCAAGACAACCGGCCGCGGGCCATCGTGGCCCGTGCCATCAACCACCAACACGTTGGCGGGCTTGAGATCACGATGGATCACGCCACGCTCGTGGGCGTGCTGCACAGCTTCGCAGATGCGGGCCACGAGTCGAACACGAGCCCGCAACCCGAGATCGTGGCTGCGCGCAAATTCGCCAAGCTCTTGACCTTCGATAAGCTCCATCGCGAAATAGGGCATTTCGCCGCCGCCAAGATTGCACGTGCCAGCGTCAAAGATGCGCGCGACGCCAGGGTGTTGGAGCAGTGCAAGCACCTCGGCCTCCTGATGGAAGCGCTTCAGCAACCCGCCATCCACAAGCTCTGGCCGTAGTACCTTCAGTGCGACTGTGCGGTCCGGCCCTTCCTGACGGGCTTCGTAGACAATGCCCATGCCGCCACGACCGATCTGCCGCAGGATGCGGTACGGACCGATCACAGTCGGCAACAACGCCGGGCCGTGGCCATCGGCGAACAGACCACCAAGTTCTAGGCGCACGCCGTCAATCGAACGCTCGCCAAAGATCCCGGCCTCCGAGTCGCGTCCGGCGACAAGCAGCGTGCGCGCCTCTTCGCGTAGCTTGTCGTCGCCCGAGCAAGTGGACTCGAGGTATGCCTCAAGCTGATCACCGCGCAGCTCACGGGCGCCTTCGACAATCTCCTGTAGGCGTGCGTAACGCTCAGGCTTCATGCAACCGACCTCCAATCAAACCCAAGTTAGTAGCCCAATGCCCACAGAGCCGAGTCATTTGCATGGCTGATCAAACAGGGCATGGAAGCCTCAGAGCATCGCGGCGGACGGGTGTGGAATCGCGGGCCAGAGTCTCGGGCTGGCACCCGCGCAACTCAGCGAGAACCTACGTCATGCGCAATCGTGAGCCAATAGTTCTACCACGCGCCGACCAAAGACTGGGCAGCTCAGCAAGGGTCCAGAATGCTACGGAACGCCCCCTAAAGACAATCCACAGGTGATCGCCAACGACTTCGGTGCCGTGCTTGGAGAGCGGAAATCCGCCGGCCCGATAACGCAATTCCATTCGCCAAGATGCCGGTGACATGGACGACTCATGGCAACCCCCGAAACGGTTGAACAAGAACCCGTTCGCGGACCGATACGTCGGTGCAATCCAAGCAGTTAACCAAGAAACAACCATGACGAAGAACGTCCTGATCGTCGATGACTCAGCAACCATGCGGAAGATCATCATGCGCGGCATCCGACAAGCTGGCATCGACAACGCCGAATTCCAAGAAGCCGGCGACGGCCTCCAAGGACTCGAAGCCGTTGCCGGTGCGACTTTCGACTTGATCCTGTCCGACGTCAACATGCCGAATATGAACGGCCTCGACTTCGTCAAGGAAGTCACCGCGAAGCTCGAGAACCCACCGCCCATTGTAATGATCACGACGGAAGGCAGTGAAGAGGTCATCAGCGAAGCGATAAGCCGAGGGGCCAATGGCTACCTCAAGAAGCCATTCACGCCGGAGAAGATTCAGGAAATCCTGGGTCCGTTCCTTGCGTAGGCCGCGCGCCGCACTCCTTCATACTCACCCAAGGACGACCGCTATGGTGGCCAAGACACTCGAACCGCATCTCGTCGAATCCCTGCGGAAATCTGCTTGGGAGATCCTTGAGACGATGGTGTTCCTGACTCCAACTTCCGTCGAACCAATCGCCGAGGAATCGTCGACATTCAACGACGCAGTCATTGGTCTGCTCGGGTTCACCGGAACCAAGTCTGGCACGTTCGCGGTCCGCACCAGTGAAGACCTCGCAAGCCTGATGGCCGCGAAGATGATGATGATGGAGACATCGGAGCTCTCGGGATTTGAAGAAATCGCGGACGCGTTCGGCGAAATCGTCAACATGCTGGCGGGCGGCTTCAAGAACGACTGGGTTGCCAACGGCAACCAAATGGAACTGTCAGTTCCTCACGTCATTCGCAAGGGATCCGTCAAAATCAACTCGGACGCCGGTAGCGGGGTGCACTCAGGTATCCGCATCAAGTTGGACGAGCATTTTGTCGACATAGGTGTGCATTTTCAGGAATAGGTAGCAGGGGATCCGACCTCCAGTCATGACGGCGACAACGCTGAAACAAGGCACAGACGCGGAGCTGCGGAGCCTGCTAGAAACGGCCGTCGCTACCATTGGCGAGACGTTGAGCTCGCTCGTAGGCCGTGATATTAAGGTCACCAGCGGCGAACTGCACCTGCAGGAAGTTGACGTGATGATCGCATGCCTGCCGCGCGCGGCAGCCGTCGCCCGTGGCGCCATGGACAAGGGCTACGCTGGCAAGTCGTTCGTGACGCTGTTCGAACTACCTGACGCCATCGCGATGGCGGGACTCCTGATGATGACGCCGGATGACGTCATTCAGCAGCGCCGCCAGAGCAACATACTCGAAGGCGAGGACATCGAAGCCTTCGGCGAGCTCGGCAACGTGCTCTACTCGGGCTTCTCTAATGTGCTGCGCGACAAGGTCGGCAACTTCGACCTACGCATGCAGGACCATGGCCTGATCGAACCAGGCAAAGACCCCGACGGCATTCTTGGCACCGAAACCCTGGTGACGTTTGGGTTCCGCATGAAGATCGGCGAGTTCCCGGAGTCGCAAGGTCTGATTGCGATCGACACCGCCACCGCCGAGCGCTGGAACAAAAACCCGCTCCAACCTTCAATCGGCGAAGTCGATAGCCCTAGCACCCCCGCGCGCAACGAAGACGCGGGCTTTGACAACATCCCCGCGGCGCCAATTGAAGGTGTGCTGTCGGCGTTCGTTATTCAAAGCGATGTGTTCCGCACGCTGCGCCTCAGCTGCCGCCGCGTCGGACTCGAGATGCGGCGTCATGGTCGCGGCGAGATCCCTAATCCTGCCGCACATCGCGACCAGATCGTGCTGCTCGATGTTCCTCCAGGTGAAGAACGGCGCTTCGATTGGTGCCACCGCATCAAGGACCTGTCCGCGTCGACCAAGGTCGTGCTCTTGATCCACCATGCCTCGCGCACTCGCGTGACCCAGGCATTCCTGTCGCGAGCCGACGCGATCCTTGGGTTCCCGTGCGGAGAGCAGCAGTTGTCGCAGAAGCTTGCGCAACTCATGGCGGACACACTTTCCGAGTCGGATCCCGAATCAGGGTCGGAAACGGAATCACAACCCGCGCCGGGCTCCAACGACAACGGGTAACTAGGCGCCGCCGCGGTTCTGCTGGCGGTTGCGCAACTCGTCCAAATCCGCTCGCGTTTTGCGCGCCGATTCGACGATGTAATCGATCGCTTCGATCAGGGCGTCGCTGGTTCCAACCGCGCGAGCGACCTCAGATTGGATCTCGATCGTTCCCAGCAGGTTGTTGACCCGGTGCAAGATGTCTTCGATGCGAAGGCTGTCAGTCACGCTCGCAACATAGCCCGGCAGATCCTGTCGGTGTTGTACGATCGCACAACGGTTTGTCGGGTTTCGCATCGGGGCGTTGGGTGTGCAAGCCGCCAACCCTACTACATCTTGTGGTTTTGAGGTTGGCACGCGGGGTGCTTTAAGGAGGGCGTGAGGCTCTCAATGAAGTCAGCTCCTAAATGGTTGCTCATCCCCCCGGCAGTCGCCGTCCTTCTCATCCTTGGCCCTATGGCCATGGGTGATAGTGGCGACAAAACCGGCTCTACCAACACGTCCCAGCCTGCGCTCGGCCAACCCGCTGCGGCTCAACCCGCTGCGGCAGGACCAGCCGCGCGCGAGCCCAAACCCACCGGCAGCAGGCTCAAGCCGCGCGCGGTTGCGGGCTCGCTGGTGCCGCGCGCGCCCGACATGTGGAAGATGGCTAGTGCGCTGATCGGCGTGCTGCTGCTCGGCGCAGGTGGCATCATCGTCCTCAAGAAGATGCGTGGTGGCGCCACTCCGCAAGGCAAGACGACGCTCGCGACGCTGCGCCAAACGGTGCGGCTGACGACGAAGCAGGCGCTGCACGCCATCGAGTTCGACAACCGAATCCTGCTGATCGGCGAGACCGACAAGGGATTGACGCTGATCGATCGTGGCAGCCTGCCGGAAGTCGTCAACGACGAAGCCACAGTGCTGGCACGACAGCACCAAGAGCAGGAAGACGACGACGGCGCAGTGCCGCGCAACTTGCTCATCCCGCGCCCGGACGTGCCAACACGAATGGCGCGCGCGACTGCGGCCTCGGCGAACGCTGCGGCTCCGAGCAAGGCCGATGCTGCCATCGCCAAGCTCAACGACTTCCGCACGCTACTTGAGAAGGCTGGTCACTAATGCGCTCACTCGCTGCCAACCTACTGCGCACGTTGCTGATCGTCTTGCTGACGATTGCGGCACCACTGCAAGCCCAAGACCCCGCCGGCACCGTAACCCAGAATCCGACGCCGACCGATACGGTCACGACGCCAGATGCCCCGAGCACGGCCGCGCCCGCGACCAACAGTCAGGGCGCCGGCGTCACGCTGCAGATCAACAGTGGCGACGGCAACCAGAAGCTCGGCACGGCGCTCGAGATCGTGCTGCTGATGACGCTGCTGGCAATGGCACCGGCACTGGTCATGACGATGACGTGCTTCACGCGCATCGTGGTCGTGCTGTCGTTCTTGAAGCGCGCGATGTCCATGCAGGACTTGCCGCCGGCGATGATCACGACCGGCTTTGCGCTGTTCATGACCATCTTCATCATGAAGCCGGTTGTCACCGACATCTACGACGACGCCTACATCCCCTACACGGAGCAAAGAATGGACTGGCAGGAAGCTGCCGGCATCGCCTCCGACCGCATGAACCGCTTCATGCTCGCGCAAACGCGCGAAGCCGACGTCGCGCTGATTCTCGAACTCAGCCGCACGCCCGCGCCCGAAACTGCCCTCGAAACGCCGTTCCACATCACCGTGCCAGCCTTCGTGCTGTCGGAGATCAAGACGGCCTTCCAAATGGGCTTCGTCTTGTTCCTGCCCTTTGTCGTCATCGACCTGGTCATCAGTTCGATCCTCGTCTCGATGGGCATGTTCAGTCTACCTCCGGTGGTCATCTCGACTCCGCTGAAGCTACTGCTGTTCATCTTGGTCGGCGGCTGGGACCTCGTCGTCATCTCGCTCGCTGAGAGCTTTGTCACTTCCTAAGAGAGTCACATGGGACACGAAACACTTCTCGATCTCGCCAAGTCCACGTTGCTGACGGCGGTGATGATCACCGCTCCGGCGCTGCTCGTTGGCATGTGCGTAGGCCTGATGATCAGCCTGTTCCAGACGGTGACGTCGCTGCAAGAACAGACCCTGACGATCGTGCCCAAGATGCTCTGCGTCTTGACCACGATCGTGCTGCTGATGCCTTGGATCCTCGGCACGCTGCACGACTACACAACGACGCTGTTCACCAGCCTGGCCGTCTTCGGCCACGCTCAGTGACGAATTAGCGCATCCGATCGACGATGGATTACCTGCTAGCACAAGACTTCATGACCTCGCTGTTCCTGCACGTAGTGCGGGTCGGCGCGTTCATCGCTGTGCTACCACTGTTCGGCAAGCAGAGAGATTCGTTCGCCCTGCGCCTCGCCTTGGCGACGTCGATAGGAACCATCTTCTGGTGGATCGGCGACCAACGCATTGACACGCCCGATCACGTCATTCAACTCGCCGTCATGGCGCTGCGTGAAGGCCTCGTCGGACTGTCGCTTGGCTTCGCGCTATCAACAATGACCTCGATGCTGGTGTCCGCCGGTGAGTTCATCAGCTCCGAGATGGGCTTCTCACTGGCGCGAACCATCAACCCCGAAACCGGCGTGAGCGGCACCGTCGTTTCGCAACTTCTGCAGGTTACCGGCTTCCTGATGATCCTCAGCCTCGACCTGCATCACGACGCGCTGCGCATCATGGAACTGACCTTCCGCTCGTGCAAAGTCGGCGAGCCCTTCGACTTCGTGCCGATCTGGGATGGCATCTTCGCACTGGTCGGCGGCAGCGTGCAACTGGCACTTCAATACTCGTTCCCGATCCTCGGCACGATGCTGCTGATCTCAGCCGGCCTCGTGTTGCTCGGCCGTGCAGTGCCCGCGATCAACCTGATGGAGTTCGCGTTCTCGCTCCGCATCATCATCTCCCTGTCGGGAATGGCCCTCTTCATCACTGAAGGCGGCCCGTTCTTGATCAAAACGTTTGCCGGCATCCTCAACCGCGCAGCCCAGATGTATCCGCACTAGTCCATGGGCATCTTCAAAGACGACCAAGGAAAAACCGAGCAGCCGACGCCAGGCAAGTTGGCCGAAGTACGCAACAAGGGCGACTCGCCTTTGTCGAAGGAACTGGTGCAGGGCGGCGTGCTGTTCATCGCTGCGATCATGTTGATGTGGATCGGCGAATGGCTGCTCGATTCGCTAAGCACGGTGTTGCGCACCGGACTAACCGTCAAACTCGATGGCCGTAACCTCACCGAAGTCGGTGGCGTCTGCGCCGAACTATGGCGCGCGCTGATGACTGTGCTGCCACCGTTCGTGACCCTGCTGCTGGTGCTGCTCGGCGCGACGATGCTGATCGGCTACGGCCAGATTGGCCTGAAGTTCTCACGTCAGACACTGAAGCTGAAGCCGGAGAAGCTCAACCCGTTCGTCAACTTCAACAAGGTGTTCAACCCGCAGGCATTGATGCGCGCCGTCTTCGCGGTGTTCAAGCTGAGTGTCATCGGCTCGGTGCTCTACTTCGTGCTCGCCGATCGCATTCCGGTGCTGCTGCACCTTCACGAACAGGAGTTCAGCACAGCCGCTCGTGAGATCGGCGACCTCGTGCTGTCGTTGGTCCTATGGATCAGTGCGATCGTCACCATCATTGCAGCGGCTGACATCGCCTACCAGCGCTACGACTTCAACAAGCGCAACATGATGACCAAGACGGAAGTCGACGATGAGCGCAAGCGCAGCGACGGTGACCCGACCATGAAGGCGCGCCAGAAGGGTGCCCGCAACGAGCTGCTACAGCAGCGCATGATGCAGGAAGTGCCGCGCGCCGACGTCATCCTGACCAACCCGACGCACTACTCCGTGGCCTTGCGATACGACCGCTCAAAGGACTCAGCTCCGACGGTCGTCGCCAAGGGTGTCGACGACATGGCAATGAGGATCCGTGAAATCGCACGCGAGAACGACGTGCCGTTGATGGAAGACCCGCCGCTCACTCGCGCCCTCTACCGAGCCGTCAAGGTTGGGCAGACGGTGCCTGAGAAGTTCTACCAAGCCGTGGCAACGGTGCTGAGTCACGTCTACCGACTGAACGGCCGTTCGGCCTAATCCTTCAACCGCTAAACCATGCCCGCCGAATCTAACAAGGAACAACGCAACAGCCTGCTGGCGATCTTCTTCCTCGCCATCTTGGCGGTGATGTTGATCCCGATGCCAGCGATCATGCTGGATGCGATGTTGTGCCTCAATATCACGATCAGCCTGCTGATCCTGATGGCGGTGCTCAATTCCAATCGGCCGGTGGAGTTCAGCACGTTCCCGAGTGTGCTTCTGTTCACCGCACTGTTCCGCTTGGCGCTCAACGTGTCGTCGACACGATTGATCCTGCTGGAAGGTGACGCCGGTAGCGTCATTCGCACGTTTGGCAGCTTCGTCGTCGGTGGCAACCCCGTCGTCGGCATCGTGATCTTCTTGGTGCTGGTTGTGATCCAGTTCATCGTCATCACCAAGGGTCAAAACCGGATCAGTGAAGTCGCTGCTAGGTTCGCCCTCGATTCGTTGCCCGGCAAGCAGATGTCGATCGATGCTGACTTGTCGGCAGGCTTGATCAGCGCCGAAGAAGCCAAGTCGAAACGAGCATCGTTGACCGCCGAGATGGAGTTCCACGGGTCGATGGACGGTGCTGGCAAGTTCGTGCGCGGCGATGCCGTCGCCGGCCTGATCATCACCGGTATCAACATCGCCGGCGGCCTCATCCTCGCGATGGTCTACGGCAGTCTCACGCTCGAGCAGGCGTTTGAGAAGTACACGATCCTGACCATCGGTGATGGCCTGGTCGCACAGATCCCGGCACTGTTGATCTCGACTTCTGCCGGCATCCTCGTGACCAAGGGCGCCAGTGAGCGCGCGCTCGGCCAAGAGATGGGCGATCAAGTCTTCAAGAAGGGTGGGTCGCTTCGCATGGTCGGGGTCATCCTGATCCTGATGTCGCTGCTCCCGGGCATGCCAACGCTGCTGTTCTTCGGCATCGCAGCGGCGCTGTTCGTGTTTGCCGGTTCGTCCGACAAGGCAGTCGACAAGGAAGTCGAAGACAAGGAAGCGGAAGAGACCGCGGCGCAAGAGGTGCCCGATCCGAATGCGGCGCCGGTCGAAGAGCTGCTCGCGATCGATCGCCTCGGGATCGAAATCGGCTACCGCCTGATCACTCTGGTCGAGGCCGGACAACACGGTGGCTTGCTCGACCACATCCGTTCGCTGCGGCGCCAGTTCGCCCAGACCTTGGGCCTGGTGGTGCCGCCGATCCGCGTGCGCGACAACGTGCAACTAGAACCCAACGCCTACCGCGTGCTGCTCGGCGGCCAAGAGATTGCCCGCGGCGATCTGCGCGCCGGACAGTTCTTGGCCATGGATCCGAGTGGCTCTGCCCCGGCCATTGAAGGCATCGAAACCATCGAACCAGCGTTCGGCCTGCCAGCCCGTTGGATCCACGAGAACGACAAGGACCGCGCCGAACTGCTCGGTTACACGGTCATCGATGCGGCGTCCGTGTTGATCACCCACCTGACCGAAACCCTCAAGGGCATCGCTGGCGAACTGCTGTCGCGTGACGACGTCAAGTCGCTGATCGACAACCTCAAGGACCAGGCCCCGGCGGTCATCGAAGAACTAATCCCGGCCCAGCTGTCGCTCGGTCAGGTTCAGCGCATCTTGGCGAACCTGCTGCGCGAAGGCGTGCCGATTCGCAACCTGCAGACGATCCTCGAAGGCCTCGCCGATGCCGTCGTTGACACCAAGGACCCGCGCCAACTGACCGAGCAAGTGCGCTCGCGTCTGGCACGCACGATCTGCGAACCGCATCTCGATTCGGACGGCACACTGCACGCGGTGTTCCTCGAACCCGAACTCGAACGCAATCTCTCTGACGCACTGTCCGGCACTGACGGCGTCAGCAACCTGCCGCAAGGCTTCCTCGGACGCTTCGTCGACAGCACCGCACAAGCGCTGTCTGCGATGGCACGCGATGGTCGTGACCCAGTGCTGGTCACCCGCGCGAGCCTGCGTCCGTTCCTCGCCGAAGCCGTCTCGGGAGTCATCCCGAACGCGGCCGTGCTCAGCTACCAAGAAACGACTCCCGCCAAGAAGGTCGAAACGACCGAGCGCGTCGCCGTCGCCAGCTGAGCCACTAACCATCCAACCCCTGACGTAGAGCAATAATGCTGTTGAAGCGAATCGAAGCGAAGACCCTTCCCGAGGCCATTGAACGCGTGCGCATTGAATGCGGCGCCGATGCGATGGTGGTCGAAACCAAGCCAACCCGTAATGGCTATGTCGTCGTGGCCGGCCGTCAAGAGACCGCGACCAAGTCGCGTGACCAGGCTGGCTCGACGTCGTTCTTGTCGAAATGGACTAGGGGCTTCCGTCCGCTCGCGGAGAAGGCAACCGACTTCGGGATCTCGAAGATGATCCTGCAAGCGGTCGAACGCGCTTTGCTCGGCACACGTGTCGAACTGTCGCAGCCCGGTGACCCCGCGTTACCGAACCTAGCTAGCCGCGTGCTGGCGGCCCTCGTGCATCACGAACCGCGTGTCGAGAGCTCGGATGGTTTCCAAACGATTGCACTGGTCGGCCCGACCGGCGTTGGCAAGACCACGACGCTGGCCAAGCTGGCCGCCCGCGCCAAAGATCGCGGTGAACGCATCGCCATCATCACGCTCGACACCTACCGCATGGCCGCCGTCGAACAACTGCGCACGTTCGCCGAGTTACTCGACGTGCCGTTCTCAGTGGCGACGTCGACCAACGATGTGCGCCGCGCAATCGACGACAACATCCAAGCAGACCGCATCTTCATCGATACGACCGGCAAGAGCCCACGCTGCCGCGAGAGCCTGCCAGTGCTTGAAAGCACACTGCGCGCCGTCTCTGCCCACACGCTGCTTTGCATGGCCGCCGGCACGCGCGCACGCGACAGCAAGGTCGTTCTCGACGCCTACGACGCAATGGGAATCGATGCCGTTTGCTTGACGAAGTGGGACGAGACAGTCGCACCAGGCGAATCGCTCGCAACCGTCATCGAACAAGGACTCAAGCTCTCGCACCTGACCATCGGCCAGGAAGTGCCCTCGGACATCGTGGTTGCCAACGGCACGCACATCGCTCGAGCCGCCTTTGACTGCGAAGTTTCGGAGGTTTCAGCGTGAGTAGCAACCTGCATCAGGCCAACGGCCTCACCACGATGTCGACCAAGCCAACGCCGTGGCTGTGCATCGCGGGAGCTAAGGGTGGCGTCGGCAAGACCATGCTCGCCAGCAACATCAGTTTGCTACTGGCTCGGGCCGGCTACCGAACGTTGCTCGTCGACTTCGATCCGGGCACCGGCAATGTCGGCGTGCAACTGCGCCTGCAAGGCGATTACGACCTTGAGGACGTCTCGAGTCGCCGCTGCACTGTCCATGAGGCCATCGTGCAGGGACCGGGTCGCCTCCAGGTGTTGCTCGGCCGTTCGGGTCCAACCGAACTGATCACTTCGTCCGCTGCTCACATCGCCGAACTGCTGCGCGTGATCCGCACCGCTTCCAGCGACTACGATGTGGTTGTTTTCGACACCGGTGCAGGCCTCAACCCCAGCACGCTGGCCGTCGCCGAACAATGCGACCTGACGCTCGGCGTCACGACTCCAGAAGTCACATCGCTGACGGATGCTTATGCACTTTGTAAAGTGCTGCATGCG
Source organism: Planctomycetota bacterium (assembly GCA_051274975.1). Lineage (GTDB taxonomy): Bacteria > Planctomycetota > UBA1135 > UBA1135 > UBA2386. The sequence continues at coordinate 18,993 of JBNMND010000039.1, forward strand.
CGTGGTTGTGCTCTGCCGCACTTGGTCGTGAATCGCACGCGCAGCCGCGAAGAAGCGATGCGCACAGCGGCTAAACTCAACGCCGTCACCGACAAGTTTCTTGACACCAAGAGCGAGCTCGCCGGGTGGATTAGCGTCGACCCGCAGATCGAAACCAGCATCCGCAATCAGCGCCCGTTAACCTTGTTAGGGCAATGCCAGGGCCTCGAAGACCTGCGTAGTATTTGCGCTGCGGCATTGGCCGCGTTACCGCCAATGAAGCGCCGCCAAGAACCTCGTAGCGGCGCCGTGCGCAAGGTTCGCCTGCGCCCCGAAGTCCCGCAGGCGTGAGCCGCGGGCCGGCTGCCAGCTACGGGAAGTCCCGGTCAGGTCGGCAGTTCAGCACCATTCTAACTCAACCCACTGACCGTATTTGCCGATGAAGCTTGTGCAGGATTCATGATGTCGGCAGGTAGCCAAGAAATCACACGCCTATCAGCGGCGTACCTAACCAGCATTGCCTTTGGCATTGCGTTTTTGGTCGCGGTATTCACTGGTGTCGATGGACTCACCGCGCTTTGGCGCGCCGTGATAGCCGGTGGCTGTGCTCTGGTTGCTGCCAACTTCCTTGCACCGCCCGTAGTGGATGTGGTGCTCAACGCGCTCGCTCGCGACGAGGCCAAGCGCAAGGCATCTGCCGAGAAGGAAGAATCATGACCAGCGCCATCAAGATTGGCCGCTCGGTCGCCGAACGCGACCGCATGATCGAGCAGTATCTACCGCTCGTCCGCTACGTCGTCGCGCGACTACCAGTGACGATGCCGGGTTCGCTCGACAAGGATGACTTCTATTCAGTCGGCGTCATCGGCCTGATGCACGCGGCGACCATGTACGACCCGACCCGCGGCGCATCGTTCAAGACGTTTGCCTATACGGCAATCCGCGGCGCCATCCTCGACGAAGTTCGCAAGCACGATCCCGTACCACGCAACCGCCGCGATCGCCTTCGCAAGATGGATCGCGCCAACACGTCGTTGTGGAACGAACTCGGCCGCGAACCGACTCTCGGCGAACTCGCTGAGTTGCTCGAGTGCCAAGAATCTGATCTCGATGACGACTTGCAGGCGCTGCACACGACGCGCTGCTTGTCGCTCGACGAAACCTACAATAGCGAAGACGGCGGCAGCCGCATGAGTGCGTCGATCGCGGACCTCAAGAGCGACGACCCCACGAAGTGCGCCGACGAACGCGAACAGATCGAACGGCTGACGCGTGCCGTCGCCGAACTGCCCGAGACCGACCGCCACGTGGTCGTTCTCTACTACAACGAACAACTCTATCTAAAGGAGATAGGCAAGATCCTGGGCGTGACCGAGTCGCGAGTCAGTCAAATCCTGACGCGAGCGACCGAACGACTGCGCCTGAAACTCAAAGAGCGGGAGTGAGCAATGGACGGGGTGACCGGACTATCTCGAGTCTTCGGTTCCAAGCAGGGGCAGGGGCGCAACGGCGGCTCTCAGCAGCAAGCTGACGCCTTCCGCGAGGCCATGCAGGAACACCACGACGGAACAGCCGCCGAGCGGGAACCTGAGCCGCCAATGCGAAGGGGACTTCAGCCAAACGCCCCCAACGGTCGAAAGCCAGAGAGTGAGGAACACCACGTCGATGTGGTGGCCTGACAAGAGCTTCCCGTGAGCAAAAGCGAACCCAGCACCCAGAACAACATCATCAGCCGCAACAACGTTCGGCTGGTGGCCCAACCCGCAATGCTCGATTGCGGCACCATCACGGACGGCAAGCCCAGCACACCGCTGGCCGTCGTGCCGTTGCTCGATGGCGACCGCGTTGCCGGTTTCGAAATTCGCTGCGGCTGCGGCGCATCGGCAGTCGTTGAATGCGTCTACGAAGACAAACCAGTTGAGGAAATCTGATGAAGTGGCGCTACCTGATCACTATTCCGTTGTTGACCTTTGCTAGCTGCGAAACGGCCACCAACCTCGTTCTTGGCCCGGAGCCAACCGATCCACTGGACGGCTACGAAGGCAGCCTTGCCCAAGCCGGTATCAACACCGGCATGGATTGGGGCCCGAAGCAGAATTTGCTGCTCAGCGAGTTCAAGACGCTGAATGAGCAACACCGCCAACTGAAGAAGGACAAGGATGAGCTGATCGCCACCAACCAGAATCTGCAGTCGCAGCTGAACAGTGAGCAATCGGCGCTGTCATTGGAGAAGGGCATGCGAGCGCAATCGGAAGCGGAGACGGAACGCCTGCGCAAAGCCAACCACAACCACGAAGCCAAAATCCTCAGCCTGTCGATCGAGAAGGCCAAACTCGAGCAAGAGGACCTGCGTCGCAAGATCGCTGCTTTAGAAAAGTCGATCACCGCGTCCGGCGCGAACACTACCGAAGCCAACGCCACGCCCCCGCGCTAGCCATGAACCGCTTAGCCACCATCACTGTCTGCGCTGCCGCCATGCTCATGAGCAGCTGCGCACTCACGCGGCCGCACCGACCAAAGAGCATCAACAGCTACTTGGCCGAACCGGCAGACCTCGCAAACATCCGGCGCATCATGGTGCTGCCGTTCCGCGCCGAGGCTGGCATCACGGTTGAGAACAATCAGATCCGCGATGCGTTCGTAGCCGAGCTCCAAAAGCTTCGACGTTTTGAAGTCGTGCCGCTCGCCGACGCCGCGCGCGAAGACGACATGCTCAACAAGTCGCTCGCCCACGGTCGCATCTCGACCGAAGCGATGGTGCGGCTCTGCGATCGCTACGCCCTCGACGGTTTATTCGTCGGTTCGGTCACCGCCTGGCGACCCTACACCCCCACCCACCTCGGCCTGCGCACCCAGCTGATCTCCGTTCATTCGGGTTCGAGCGTCTGGGCTGTCGACACCATTTTCGACTCAGCGGACCGCACCACCATCAGCGACCTGCAGCACTACGTCGACAGCACCCTGCGCGACGACGGCAACCTGCACGGCTGGGAAATGACACTGCTCTCACCCACGAAGTTCACCAACTTCGTAGCCCACCGCTGCGTCGGCACCTGGGTCGAAGGCTAGGGGCTACCGTGCCAGGCACCTGCCCTCGGCACCTCCCCAGGCCCTTGCGGGGCTCCCACATATAGCCCCGGACCGACATAGAGGTCGCGCGTGTGGCGCAGGATCCGTATCCTGCTCGCCCTCAACTTCCCCGAGTTAGCGCGTGTATTCGATTCTACTGTCGTTGTTCCTGTCCCTGCTTGTTGGCATCGGGGGCATCTATCTGTTCCTCGAATACCACCTGTTCTGGGGCATTCTCATCACCGTCGTTCTGGCGATCGTGATCTGGGTACTGATCGCGCGCCGCATCGGCAAGCGCTTGCAGCCGGCGATGGAGCAGGTCCAGCGGCAGATGCAACAGCAGCACTTCCAGTTGGCTTACCAGTCGCTCGAAGACATGCTGCCGATCTGCAAGTGGATCCCGCTGTTGAAGGGTCAGTTGCTAGCACAGATGGGCATGCTTTCGCTGCACATGGGCCAGAAGGACCGTGGCGTCAAACTGCTGGAAGGTGCGAGCCTGAAGAATGCGGACGCCCGCCTGATGCTCGCCTGCATTCGCTATCGCGATGGCGAAACCGATCGCGCCATTAAGGTTCTTGAACTGACGGCGAAGATCAACAAGAAGCACCCTCTACTGCACAACACGCTCGCGTGGATGCTGCACAAGGCCGGCAGGAGCGATCAGGCCCAGGCGGCCCTCGCTGTGTTCTTGAAGAAGAATGCCAGCAACGCGCCGAGCAAAGAGAACATGCTACGCCTGCAAAACAACAAGCGCTTGAGCATGACGAGTTTTGCCGAGCAGTGGTATGCGCTCGGACTCGAGCAGCCGCCGCAGACGATGGGCCAAGTACGCCGCGCACCGAAGGGATTTCGCGAGCCACCGAAGCGCAAGAAGGGTGGCTAGCCGCATCAAGCACGAGCTGCCTAACGCGCGTTGGCCATCGGCCGACGACGCGGCGCGCTCGCAGCTGTTCTCTCCGATCGACATCGGCCCAATCGTTGCGGCATCACGATCGTGGGTTCCCGCGATGGTGCCATGGCGGGCGACCGAAGACGGCTTCGTGACGCAGAACGTGCTCGATTGGTATGGCCGCTTCGCCGACGGCCAACCGGGCGTGCTAGTGGTCGAAGCCACCGGAATCCGCGATGTACCCAGCGGCCCCTTGCTGCGCATCGGCCACGACCGCTTCGTCGATGGCCTGCGTGACTTGTGCAAGACGGTCAAGCAGCGTAGCGACGGCAAGACCCGCGTGTTCTTGCAGATCCTCGACTTCCTATCGATCCGCCGGCGCCCCGCAAAGGACAAGTTCTTCGCGCGCTTCCTGCAAATCACCGACCGCCACACAGACGCCGTTCGCGAACGCTTTGGCGACGCCGCCGCTGCGGACGAGCAGAGCATTCGTGCCCAGTTTGGCCAGTGTGATGACGAAGTGCTGAGACAACTGCTGACCTCGCGCGAATACCGCGACTACGCATGGGGCTACCGCGAAGAGGTCAACGACCTGCACCTCCCCCACGTTCGCGAACTACCGCAAGTGCTGCCAGACCTGTTCGCATCCGCGTCCGAACGCGCGCGCGAAGCTGGCTTTGACGGCGTCGAACTGCACTTTGCGCACGCCTACACAATGGCGTCGTTCTTATCGCGCACCAACATGCGCGACGACGGCTACGGCGGCTCACCGGAGGGCCGCCTGCGCATGCCACTCGAAGTCATCGCCGAAGTGCGCTCCCGCGTCGGCAACGACTGGTGCGTCGGCACCCGCTTCCTCGGCGATGAAGTCATCGACGCCGGCGCGCACATCGAAGACGCAGTCGGCTACGGCATGGCGTTCGCTAAGGCTGGCCTCGACTTCTTGTCGATCAGCAAGGGCGGCAAGTTCGACGACGCTAAGCAGCCCGGCGTCGGCGCTGCGGCCTACCCCTACACGGGCCCATCCGGTCACGAATGCATGCCGACCGTGCGCAGCGATGAACGCGGCCCGTTTGGCCGTAACGTGCATTTGTCCGCATCGATCCGCCACGCAGTTCGCAAAGCTGGATTCACAACGCCAATCATCACCGCCGGCGGCATCTGCCACTTCGAGCAAGCCGAAGCGATCCTGCAGAACGGCGAAGCCGACCTCGTCGCTGCGGCGCGCCAGAGCTTGGCCGACCCTGACTGGTGGCTGAAGATGCGGCTCGGCCGCGGCAGCGAAGTGCGCCGCTGCATCTTCACCAACTACTGCGAAGGCCTCGACCAGAAGCACAAGGAAGTCACGTGCCAGTTGTGGGACCGCGACTTCGAAGCGCCGGATGCGGACACGGTGCCGCGCAGCATTGACGGCAAGCGACGACTGGTGCCGCCGCGCTGGACGCCATAGACGGCGTCCGACCTCAGCGAAGTGTGGTGACGCGGAACTCGCGCAGCCAAGCCGCCGCCTTCTTCGGCTGGTCGGTGCAGATCAAGTCGATGTCCAAGTCGTAGTAGGCAGCCCACGCTGATTTGCGATCAGGCGCGCCCCAGAACCTGACCGCTCGCCCCTGCCGGCGCGCCTTGCGGGTGAGGCGCACAACGCGTTGCAGTTCGCCCTTCATCAGCTCGTCGGATCCGGTCCAGTCCGAGATGCTGCGCCACGAACCGCTGACCCATGGCACCAAATGCGCCGGCGGTGGCGGGTTTGCGTCAAGATCGGAGAAGCGACCATCGAGTGCGCACAGTCGCGTTGTGTCGGCGGCGACCAACTTCATTGGGCGATTGCCGGACAACAGAATCGTCACGGCACCCGGCTTCACTTCGCCGTCGACGAACTGCGTCAACATGCCGCGGTAACGTTCGAGCACGGTGCGCAAGTGGCGATAGACCGCGGCGCCATCGGCCTTGATGTCGACCAGCAACACCAACGGCTGTCCATCGGTTCGCAATGAGCCGTGCTCCTTGACCATCGCCAACAACGGGTCGAGATACATCGATTCCAACGTTCGCCCCGGCCGCAACTGCCAGCGTTCGTGGCCAATACGCAACTCGCCGTCAACGAGGTAGATGTCCGCTTCGAGACTACCAAGGCCGTATTCCAGTGCGCGCTTCAACGGCACCGGCTGCAGGTAGTCATTGTGCCCGTGCAGCCGTAACGCTGGGTCCACATATATGTTGCGACCGGGCGACGGCGCGGAGGCACAGCCCGCCAACAGCCCCAGCCACAACAATGCGATACGCATCGCAGCAACCTACCCGACGACCGGATCTGACGGGAAGAAGCGTTATCCGGGCTTCGTCGGACCGGCCCCGAGGAAACGATGAAGATCCAAACTACCCTAGTCGCCGCTCTCCTTCCCGCCCTCCTCACCGTCGGCACTGCGGCGCAAGAGGCCAAACCCGACGCATCGGCGAAGGTGATGGTGAAAACCCAAGCGAAGTCCACGAACTTCGTGATGCCGGCTGGCGAAACGAGCATCCAAGACCTGGTCGACGGTTGCGCGACGTTCTTGGACATCAACATCCTGATCAACGCGCAAGAATGCGCACAAGGCCAGGCGGTCAAACTGCAGAAGCAAATCGTCACGGACACGGATGGCTGCAAAGACCTGCTGAGCGGCCTGCTCTACCGCGCAGGCTTTGCGTTGACCAGCCTCAACGAAAACCTCGGCCTCTACGAGGTCATCATGATGACTGGCACACGGGGTCGCGAAGTCATGAACCGCGCTAGGCACCGCACGCTCGAACAGGTGCTACAACGCCCCAACTTAAAGGTCGCAGTGACCGTGGTCGTCGAACTCAAGAACATCAACGCGCAACTCGCCAACAACGCGCTGCGTCCGTTCTTCGCATCAACGGGGGGCCACAACGCTGGCGGCTCGCTGATGATCGGTAACGTCGGCTCGGCATCCTCCCTGTTGCTGAGTGGCATGCAGGATCAAGTCGCGCAGGCGATCCGCATGCTCAGGCTTTGCGACGTGCCCCAACCGGAGCGCATTGTGCACGCTGCGGCCCGCTCCACGACGACCGTCAAGCGACTTGAGAAACGCATCGCCGCGCTAGAGAAGAAGATCGCCACCAAAACTTCGAAGTAGCCCACGGAGCAATCCAATGCGCCTTGCCCTCACGCTTTGTTTGTTCGCTGCAGTCATCTCGGCGCAAAGCGTCGAGGTCGACACCGGCAAGATCACACGCCACGGTGACATCCTCACCAACAAGCGCGGGCTGACACTGCCAGCGGGTGAGTTCACCATCGGCGAGATGATTAATGCGGTTGCTGCCTATCTGTGTCGCAACTACATCTACGATCAGGCGATCATCAACCAGCGGCAACCGCTGCGACTGCAACGCGAGGTATCGCTCGATGCGCTCGGCAGCGAAGAAGTGCTCTACGCGCTACTCGCCGCCCGCAACCTCGCGGCGCTGCCGCTCGA
>JBNMND010000040.1:0-26240 GCA_051274975.1 Planctomycetota bacterium
ATCTCCATGCTCGATACCGTGTTGTTGCGTCGCTCGTTCGTTGCCCTGTCGTTGCTCGCATGCGCCGTTGCGCAGGGGCCAAGCACTGGTGGTTGGCTTGAGCCATCATCGATCATCAAGAACCTGGTGACGGCACCAGCTGCGCCGTCGCCGGCGTTGACGCCGCAGGGCAACTTGTTGGTGATGACGACGCGCGAGTCGCTGCCGGATTTGGCGGTGGTAGCGCGGCCGCATCTGAAGCTCGCCGGGATGCGCATCGACGGTTCGACGTGGAGCCGTCAGTTGAGCACCAAGACCGTTGCCATGACTGTGCAGAAGTTGCGCGACGACAGCGTGCACACCGTCTCCATCGAACCGGACCATTGGTCGGGGCCGATCTGGTCGTCGGACGAACGCGCGTTCGCGTTGATTCGCAACACCGACGGCGGCGGCGAACTCTGGCTTGCCGATCCCTACACCGCGGTGCCGAGGCGGGTCGATGGGGTGCGCCTCAATCAGGTTCTCGGCGGGGCGGTGCAATGGATGCCCGACCAGAAGAGCTTGCTGGTACGCGCCGTTGTCGGCGGGCCACGGCCGGCCAAGGGTCGCGTTCCTAAGGGGCCGGTCGTGCAGCAGACGCAGAGCGGTTTGGTCGCTCAAGTGCGCACCTACCAGGACCTGCTGCAGAACACGCACGACGAAGACCTGCTTGAGTACTACAGCACGAGTCAACTCGCCGTCGTCGATGCGGCATCGCTACGGGTGAAGCCACTCGGCAAGCCGGCGATGTATTCGCGCGTGTCGCCGTCGCCTGATGGCACGCTGCTGTTGGTCGATGTGGTGCAGAAGCCGTTCTCGTATGTAGTGCCGCTCAGCCGGTTCCCACGTACGACGACGATCTTGGACATGGCTGGCGTTGCGCAACGTGAACTAGCCAAGGACCGACTGCTCGACGCGATTCCGATCGGCGGTGTCAAGAAGGGCCCGCGGCGCATCTCGTGGTTGGCGACGGCGCAGCACGCGCTCTATTGGACCGAGGCGCAAGACGACGGGAACCCGAAGAACAAGGTTCCGCATCGCGACTTTGTGTTCATGCTGCCCGAGCCGAACGGTAACGCGCGGCTCTGGTACAAGACTGAGTTCCGCGCCGGCGGTGTGCAGTTCAGTGGTGATGGTCAGTTGGTATTGGCCGGCGAAGTCGATCGCAAGACGCGCACCGAACGCATCTGGCGTTACGACATGAGCAAGCTCGGTCAGTCTGGCGAGTTGGTCTACGAGCGTTCGACCCAGGATGTCTACGGCGATCCAGGCCGCACGGTTTCGGAGCGCACCCGCGACGGTCGGTCGGTGCTGCGCGCCCGCGAAGGGCGACTGTTCTTGTCTGGGCGCGGTGCGTCGCCGAAGGGCAGTCGCCCGTTCCTCGACAGTTGGGCCGTTAAGACGGGCGAGAAGCAGCGCGTCTTCGAGTCGGCCGAAGGCCGCCACGAGACGTTTATGGGTTTCGTCGGATCTGGCACGAACGAGTTCTTGGTTCACAGCGAGAGCAAGACCGAGGCGCCCGCGTTGCTCTACATCAACACCGATACCGGCAAGCGTCGCGTGCTGCATTCGTTTGCTGACCCGGCGGCCAAGTGGACCAAGCTGATCAAGAAGCGGTTGGTGCGCTACGAGCGCGAAGACGGCGTGCCGATGAATGGCACGCTTTACCTGCCGCCGAACTACAAAGAAGGCGACAAGCTGCCGTGTCTGGTGTGGGCCTACCCGCGCGAATACGTGAAGGCGAGTGATGCTGGTCAGGTGCGCGCAACGCCGAACCGCTACTTGCGGCTGCGCGGTAGTTCGCACTTGTTCATGCTGCTCAACGGCTACGCCGTGTTCGATAACGCCTCGATGCCGATCGTCGGCCCGCGTCGCACCGCCAATGATACGTTCATTGATCAGGTGCGCATGAACGGCGAGGCTGCGGTCAAAGCGTTGACGGCCGAAGGCTGCATTGACCCCAAGCGGGTTGCGGTCGCCGGGCACAGTTACGGCGCCTTCATGACGGCGAACCTGCTCGCTCACAGCGACATGTTCTGCTGCGGCATCGCGCGGTCGGGCGCCTACAATCGCACGTTGACGCCGTTCGGCTTCCAGAACGAAGAGCGTACTTACTGGGAGGCACCGGAGATCTACTTCGCGATGTCGCCGTTTATGCACGTGCCGAAGATCAACGAACCGCTGCTGTTGATCCATGGCCAAGACGACAACAACTCGGGCACCTTCCCGATCCAGAGCCAGCGATTGTTCGTCGCGCTCAAAGGTCACGGCGCCAATGCGCGGTTGTGCTTCTTGCCGTTTGAGAGTCACGGCTACCGCGGCCGGCAGAGCGTGCTGCACTGCCTCGCGGAGATGTCGAATTGGCTCGACCAGCACTGTAAGGGGGCTGGCAAATAGGCGGTCTAGACCGGCGGCAGTTCGAAGCCGCGTCGGTATTCCTTCGACACGAACGACTGCGCTCGTTCGGAGTTGGTGACGCGCAAGTTGGCTGCGTCCCACTCGAGCGTCTCGCCCGAACGGAGCGCCAGGTTGCCGAGCAAGATCGACTCGGTGAACGGCGCGGCATACTCGAAGTTGGCCATCGGCTGGGTGCCACTGAGAATGCCTTGCAGCCATTCGTCGTGGATGCCGGGCGAACGCAGCAGCGTCTGCTTGGGCGGCGTGAAGTCTTTGAACTTCTCCTTCGGGTAGAGGTCGAAGCGCTCACCGTAGTCGGTCGGCGAGTAAAGATTGCCTTCGCTGCCGACCAGCAGGAAACCGCCGTGAGCGAGCTTGACCTCATCGCCGAGGATCGATGTGTCCGGCTTGCGGCCGCCATCGTACCAATGCAGCACGACGGCCTCGCGGTTGCCCTTCTTCGGGAAGTGGAACTTGATCGACGACTGGTTCGGCGCGGTTTGGTTGGTGCCGCCTTCGGAGTTGGCTTCGATCTTCGTCGGCGCATCGAGCTCAAGCGCAAAGAACGGCATGTTGGCGATGTGGCAGGCCATGTCGCCGAGTGCCCCGGTGCCGAAGTCCCAGAAGCCGCGCCAGTTGAACGGGGCGTAGCCATTGAAGCCTGAGTCCTTCTTACCAGCCGCGTAGCTGCGCCACTCTGCCGGGCCGAGCCACAGGTCCCATCGCAGTTCCTTTGGGATTGCGTCGATGTGGGAGGGCTTGTCAATGCCTTGTGGCCAGACCGGGCGGTTGGTCCAAACGTGCACTTCGCGAACCGTGCCGATGACGCCGCCGCGCACGCATTCGACCGCGGTGCGCAGGCCATCGAGGCAGGTGCCTTGGTTGCCCATCGAAGTGATCACGCCGCTCTTGCGCGCGGCATTGCGCAGCAGTCGCGCCTCTTCGACGGTGTGCGTCAACGGCTTCTGCACGAAGCAGTGAATGCCCTTGGCCATCGCCATCAGGGCGGGGCCAGCGTGGGTGTGGTCCGGCGTGCTGACTGTGATCGCGTCGAGTTTCTCGCGATCAATCATGTCGCGCCAGTCGTGATAGAACGTCGCCTTCGGGTGTTTGGCGCGCGCGCGCTTGGCTTGGTTCTCGTCGACGTCACAGATCGCGACGATGTCCTGCGTGCGGGCGCAGCCCTGCATGTCGCTGAAGCCTTTGCCGCCGCAGCCGACGACGCCGATGCGCAGTCGAGCGTTGGGCGAACGGGCGCGTAGCGGCGGGCGAACCGGTTCGTTCTGTGCTCCGAGGGCAGTGGCGCCGCCAAAGGCAGCGCTGGCGAGCAGGAAATCACGACGGGATGGAGAAGCCATCGCCGAACTGTAGCCGCTGCGGCTTGTTAGGCGACCCGTCGGAGTCTTGTTACGTCTCCGGGATAATGACGGGCTACTTCGGCTCGAGGCCGTGCTTGATCAGCTTCCAGCGATCGGTGTAGAGGAAGTCGGGCGACTGCTCGAAGTCATGGCATTGTGCGCACAGCTCTGACTTCAGAACGCCACCGATGATGCCCAGCTTCTTCTTGCCGCCGCTGATCATGTGGCCGCTGCCCGGGCCGTGGCAGCGTTCGCAGCCGACGTCGGCGAGGCTCGGTGTGTCTTCGTAGGTCTTGAAGCCCGATGTCTCGCCGTAACCAACGACGTGGCAACCGACGCAGTCGGGATACTTGGTCACCGGCCAGCCGTAGCGCTTGGGGTCCGCTTCGGCATCGACCAAAGTCTTCCAGGCGTGAGCATGCTTGCTTGCCTTCCACGCCTTGGCGGCGGTGGGGTGGCACACGGTGCATTGGGCGGTGCCGATGTAACTATCGCCATTCGGCGTTGGCCTCTGCTCGGCCATCTGCGCCAGCACGTTGTCACTAGCGACGTCCATGCGGTGCTGCAGGATCACCTTCTTTACGTCTGGGTCGCCGCCACCACCGGGGATCGTCTTGCTGCCCGCGAGCGGCACGGTTTCACATGCGACGCGAGAGATGTCGCCGTCGCGCCATAACCGTGCATCGAGCACGACGCGACCGCGGATGCCGGTGAATACCAATGGCACGCCAGCTACCAGTGCGGCGGCGCCATCCGGTTCGATGTAACCGGGATCGACACCGATGACGAGGTCGGGCCGCGGGGTGAGCTTTGGAATGATGCCGCGGATCTGCGTATCGGTGCCATGCACCATTGCGATGCGCATCATCGTGTCCGCTTGGCCTTCGAAGACATTCGTCCATGCGTCCACGGGGTCGGTGCGCTTCAGATGCGACTCGTCGCCGCGCAGCGCTTCCGGCAATTCGTACATCAGCAGGGACGCAATTCGAACAGTCTTGTCGCGGATAACCTTCTCCTTGTACTGCGTTGCTGGCCACACCTCGGCCGTACTGGTCAGGTTGCTCGCGACCGCCGGGCCACCGAGCAGGAAGGCACTCCATTCCTCTATCGGCATTTCCAAGTCGTGCAGCCCGACACCAACGGCGTCGTAGGGGCGTTCCATCGTGAACAAGATCTGCGAAGCCGTGAACAGCTTTTGCTTGTCGAGTTCGCTGGTGCCCGAAACGATGTCGCCGCCTTCGAGCAACAAGTCGTAGTTGCGTTGCTCGCCGATGTGTTGCATGCGCCGCGCCAGCCCGCCGAGTTGGCCGCTGGCACAACCGCACGGCTCTAGTCGACCGAGCATCAAGCCCGAGATCAGAATGCGGATCGCGTCGGGCGGCGGCTGCACGGGATCCTGCTTGGCGTGTTGCGGATCCTGCGGATTGGTGGTCGCCTTCGCGGGGCCGCACTGGGCAAGCGTGGCGACGATCGTGGTGAGACCGGTGACGAGTAGCAGGCCGCGCGCGAGGTTCAATTGGGTCATGGCTTTCGGGACGGGAAGACGACCAACTCAATCGGTAGGGTGGGGGCGCTGCCTGCAGGCCCATTGCCTTTCTTGGTCAGAACGATCTTGCCGCGGAAGGAGTAGGTAGGTTCAGCCGGTTTTCCATTGAGTAGGCCGCCGAGATAGCGCACTTCCATGCGTTGTTGGCGTTCCTTGTTGGGCACAGGCGTCAGGGTGACCGCGAACAGGGAGGTCACGTCGCGGCCGTCGTTCCCGACGATCTTACCCAGCACAAACTCCGGACTGCGGAGGCGATTGTGGTCGGTGACCAAGACCGATTGCAGCTTCATGGCGCTCTCGGGCTGTTGTTTGTCGATGTGGGCCGAGATCGAGACCTTGTTGATTGGCGAGGCCTCGAGATCCGGAACGACCTTCCAGAACACGTTGAGCGCGACGGTGTAGTCGGGGATGTCGGTCCTCACCAGCACCAGCGCGCGGTGATTGCCCGTTTCGCCGGGTGTGCAGTTGGCGCGCAGCACGACGTGATCTTCGTCTACTTCCAGCGTCGCTTCGATGTCCGGATCGCTGGTCTCGACCGACGTGAACTTGACGTTGGGATGGTTATCATCACCGCGAAGCGTGGTCAGCATTCTGCCCGTCCTCGATTGTGCGATACTGCCGAAGTCGAGCGCTGCAAACGGGTGCAGCACGACAGGCGCATCGATACCGAAGCGCACGATGAACGACCAGCGAATGCGGGCCATGCCGGTGGTGTCATTGAGCGCTTGCAGCAGGATGTAGCCGCGACTGACGGCCTTTGGCAGGTCGACCGCCTCCTTCTTGCGCGTATCGAGCGTGATCCGCATGATCACCTTTTCGTCCTCTTGCGGCAGGTTATGCGGGTAGCCGCTGCCATCGATTCCGCGCTCCGTGCCATCGGGCTTGCGCATCCGGATCACGGCTTTGCCACACGAGCACTCGAGGTGCACGCGCAACGGCACGTGTGGCTCCAATAATTGCGATAGATCGAGGTCGAACTCGTGCTCGCGCTGCTCGCCATGGGGCACAATGCCGAAGTCGTGGTCGAGGATCAGCCGGGCCTTCTCCTTGGAGCCGACCTTGTCGCTGATTGCGGGGGCGCTGGGATCCGTAGAGGTGGCGGCACCTCTAGAGCCACTACCCGCAACAGGCTCGGAGCACGAGGTCAACAGGAACGGCAGAGCGACTAGGGTCAGCAACAAGAGGCGCATGCTGGGTCAATAGTAAGGCAAGATCGCGACGCAACGCGCTGGTTGCTCGGAGAAGTCGTGCGATGTACATACTCGCGGCCGCTTCTCAGGTGAAGAAGCGGCCGCGAGTGGTTGCCGGAGTGTCTGCCAGATAAGAGCACCCGACGGGCCAAGTCCCGTGGAATCGCGAAGTGCCCATGCCATCGCGAGTCGTTGTCTGGCCGGAGCAGCAAGCGGGTATGGCTCTGGCGCCAACACCATGGCACGCGTGCCATACGGGCTACTCAGGAGCCGGAAATACCGTGCCGCTTCAGCTTCCTGTGCAGCGTCGTGTAGTCGATGCGCAGGGTCCTGGCCGCAGCCGCCTTGTTGCCGTCGCAGGCGGCCAGCGTCTGGGCGAGGATTTCTGCCTCCAGCGTGTCGGTGGCGTGTTGCAGGCGTTTTGCCAGTGGTTGCTCTGGGTCGCTCGATGTCGATAGCGACACGGCCTTGCTGGCCGGAATTGAGGTGTCGGCGATGCCAACATCGGCTTCGTCGAGTTCGCTGTTGGTCGCCATCATGACCATGCGGCGCACAGCGTTGCGCAACTCGCGCAGGTTGCCCGGCCACGAATAGCGGCGCAGTGCCTGCTCGCCAGAGGCCGAGAAGCAGTCGACACGGCGGCCCATCTCGATGTTGGCTTCCGCCAAGAACGTGCGCGCGAAGTGCACAATGTCATCCGGTCGTTCGCGCAGTGGCGGCAACGCAACGGTGAACTCGGCGATGCGGTGGTAGAGGTCGACACGGAATCGACCCGCTTCGATATCGCCTTGCAGATCGGAATTGGTGGCCGTTAGTAGGCGGGCGCGGAACGGCACCGGCTTATGGCCGCCGACCGGCACGATGACGCGCTCTTGCAGTGCCCGCAGCAGCTTGGCTTGCAACGGCAACGGCAGGTTGCCAAGTTCGTCGAGGAACAGCGTGCCGCCGTCGGCCATCGCGAACAGTCCTTGGCGGCTGCGATCGGCACCGGTGAACGCGCCACGCTCATGGCCGAACAGTTGGCTTTCGAGCAGGTGCTCCGGCAACGCGCCGCAGTCAATGGCGACGAACGGACCGCTTCGCAATGGCGATAGGTGGTGGATGGCCCTAGCTGCGATTTCCTTGCCAGTGCCGGACTCGCCTGTGATCAACACCGATACCGTTTCCTGTAGGGAGACGATGTCGAGTGTGCGGCGCAACTCTTGGGCGCGACAGCTCGGGCCGAAGTCGAGCGGCGTGGTTGCCTGCGCATCACGCAGCTGTTGCACTTCACGGCGCAGCGCGTGCTGCTCGGCGGCGCGGTTGACCGATAGCTTTAGACGTTCTTGGTCGAACGGCTTTGCTTGGTAATCAAACGCACCTTCCTTGATCGCGTCGACCGCGGTGGCCAAGTCCTCAACGGCGCTGAGCAAGACGACCGGCAGATCGGCAAACCGCCGACGCACCGAGCGTAGTAGCTCGAGACCGGAGACCTCGGGCATGCGCATGTCGCTGAGTACGACGTCCGGTAGCTGGCCCGCGTCGGCCGCCTGTTGCAGGATCTCGAGCGCGTGTTTGCCGTGCTCCGCCTCTTGCACCTCGAAGCCTTCGTCTTCAAACAGGCCGCGCAGCATCCATCGCAGGTCGGGTTCGTCGTCAACGATCAGCAGTTGGTGGCGGGGCATGCAGCTCCTTCATCGGCAGTTGCCACATGGGCTGGCAAGGCCTTCGCATTCGGCAACCACAAGACGGCGCGGGCACCGCCGCGATAGCGGGGATACAGCCGTAGTTCGCCGCCGAGTTCGCTGGCAATGCGGCGGCAGCTGACCAGGCCGAGGCCGGTGCCCGAGGCCTTGGTAGTGAAGAATGGTTGGAACAGCGCGGTGCGCACATTTGGCGGCAAACCGCAGCCGCGATCCGAAACGATCAGCGCGACGCGGTCGCCAAATTCTCGCGCATCTAGTCGAACCTCGCTGTGTTCATCGCACGCTTGTAGCGCGTTGAGAGACAGGTTGATTAGCGCTTGAGCCAACAACGTGCGGTCTACCCGGATGGCCGCAGACGTTGCTGACGGTGCGACCACAAAGTGAATGGCTCGGCGGTGTGCTTCGACATGCAGTAGCTCCTGTACTTCGGTCAACGCCGCGGTCGCGTCCAGTTCGACCGGTTCGTGCTGCTTCGGCTTTGCCAGATCGATCAGGTGAGCGATCGTTTCGTCAGCCTTGTCGATGTTGCGCCGGATGACGTCGGTGTGTTCCGCAACTTCCTCGGGCGTGCGCGGCCGGCGACACAGCGACTCGGCGGTGCCTTTTACGATCGTTAGCGGGTTGCGCAAGTCGTGCGCAATGCTCGCAGCCAGTTCGCCGAGCATGGCCAGCCGGTCGGCCTCGACCACACGTTGCTCGAGTTCGCCGTGCGCAATCTCGGCGCGCTGCAGTTCGCCCTTTTGCCGTTTGGAGTCGGCGGCGAGCAAGTGGTGGCTCTTGATGACTTCGGGGATCCACAGCATCAAGCCGTATGAGATCAACGTCGTGCCGAGCAAGAACCACGCGCCGCGTTCACACGCCATGCGCAAGTAGACGGCGGCGGTGTGCCCGGCTTCCACGCCGCTGAAGTGAATGACCGCAGCGACGGTGTAGCCGAGCCAGAGCACGAAGAAGCCACCACAGACCAAGCGCATCGGCTGGGAGTGCAGGGCCGGGCTCGCCTTGCGAGTGCGCCAAAAGAACCAGGTCAACAGCGCGAAGTAGGCCGGGCGAACCAGCACCGCGAACATTGCCGGTGGGTTGGGCCACGCGAGCAGTACGGTTAACAGCGTCAGCAGCGCACAGCTCGTCCGGGCGCCGGGTAGGCGGAAGTGCTGGGTGCTGCGGTCGGCGTGGGCCATGCCGAGGATATCGGCATGACAAAGGGGCTAGCCGTGACCTACTCGTCTTCTTCTTCTGCGCCTGTCACGCCCGCGCCTACTGCGCTTCGGCCACGTCCGGCCAGGCGTGCCTGCAGCTGCTTGGCGAATTGCTTGACGATTGGCTGCATGCGCGGACCGGGGCAGGCAGTGTTCTTGAAGTCGCTGTGGCAGAACAAGGCATCGCCGCCAAAGCGGTAGTGACGCATCATCTGCATCACCAATTGTTCCATTGATTGCACCTGGGCGCTGGTCGGACCTTGGCCGTCCTTGTTCTGGCGAACGAAGTTGCCAAGCAGGCAGATCCCGATGTTGCCGACGTTGTTACTGCCGCTGGCATGGGCGCCTTGGTAGCGCAGTTCGCGGCCTTCCCAGACACGCCCAGACGGGTCGATTAGGAAGTGGTAGCCAATGTCGCCATACTCACGGTTCTGCATGTGCTCGCGCTGGATCCTGCCGATCTGCGCGGCGGCAGCGCGCGGTCGCGTATCGCGGAAGTACATCGCCGAGTGATGAATCGTGACCCGTCGCGGCCGTTGCATGCGATCGAGGTTGCTGCGGTTGGCCGGCAGTGGCCGCCAAGATGCGCGTGGCTCGACGGCGACTCGGCCCCAGGCAGGGCCTCGCGACGGCGTTGGCAACACGGCCGGCAAGAGCCGCCGCTGCAGTTCCGGATCGAGGGCGAGTTCGCGCGCACGTTTGCGATCGAAGTCGCCGCGTTTCTTATTCCCTTGCACCCGGAACGCCTCGGCGCGCACGTAGCGCGCGAAGGACTCGTCATTGGCTGACGGCTTATGTGCTGCATAGAGAACCTGTGCCGAAGTGTCGAGCGCGGCTTGCGGTTGCTTGAGTAGCAGCTCGAGCCACGAGCGGCGCAGCAAAGCCGGAGCCGTGCGCGCGTCCGCCAGGTGTTGCAATTCGATGTCAGGGGCGAGTTCTCCCTTGTGGAAGATCGAGTTTGCGGAAACCGTGCTGGGTTCGGAGTATGTCGGCCGCGTCTGGCGCACCGTGCTCATGCAGCTAGTCAACGTGATCAGCACGAGCAGCAACGCGCTGCAGGCTGAGCGGTTGCGAGCAATGAGCGTGGTCCGTTCTGCAACGTAGCCGTATGCAATCTGCGCCGCCCACCGTCGCCATCCCAGTCTGGGACGCGTGCCGGTTTGCGAGTCGCCACGCGTGTCCTGCCATTCCGCTCGGAATTGTCGGTTGATCACTAGCACAGCCCTCCAGCGAACGATGACATCGGAGTTTCCGGGCCATTCGCCGCCGCGGCTCAAAGGCTAGCCGCAGCATCAATCTGGTGCCACCGTGAGTTTGCTCTTGGAGCCACGGCGACACCGGAGTCCGGAGCCTGCGATGTGCGTAGGTTTAGGAGGAGCGGTTGGCGAGCCGATAGGCCAAGTGCACACGCTAAAAGCCCATGTTCGCACAGGCCTCCATCAAACTTACTGGTCCGATGGACCATCTCCGCCTCGTCTGGCAGATAGGCGAGACCCTGCTTGACTCCGTCGTCTTCGACGAAGATCCGGAGGGAACTCGCTACAACATCCTGCTAGCTCTTCAAGAGATGGTGACCAATGTGCTGCGGCATGGTTACCAGCTCGATGAAGAGAAGCCGGTCGAAGTCGTTTTCGAACTGACGGATGACCAGCTGCAGGTGGAGCTTCGTGATCAAGGCCCGTCCTTCGATCCGCTTGCCTATGACGGCGGGGAATCGGAGTTCGAGATGGGTATGCCGACCGAAGTGGGCGGCTTTGGAATTCGCATCGCGCGAATGGTCATGGACGATGTGCAGTACCGGCGCGATGACGGGTGGAACTGCCTGCGTCTGACGAAGTGTGTGCGCGTTATTGCGTACACCTAAGAACTTCGTGGCAATACATCCTGATTCCAATGCACTGCTGAAGGCGATCCCTTTCGTTCTCGAGGGTGTCTCGGTGGATGTGCTCGACACTGACGGCATCAGTGCTGCAAGCTTCGGCCAAAAACAGGCCGGTGCAGAGGAGGTTCGTATCGATGTGCCGAGCGGCGAATTGGTTGCCTCAATCGGCGCCAATGATCCATCGATGGAACTGGTTCGTTCGTTGTTGACCACTATCGCCGAGCGCGAGCGGTTGGAAAGCGACATGGAGAGCATGAACGGCAGCGCGCTGCGTTTGCTCGAGCAAGTCTCCATGATGGGGGAGGCCCTGCCCCGGTTGTCCGCCGGCGGAGATGACGCCGAGATTGCGGCTCTCGGTGCGCGTGCCTGCCACCGCGCTGCGAGTGTGCAGCGCGTGGTCTACCTGGCCGGCGATCCGCGAAAAGAATACTGCGAGGTGATCGTGCACGATGCCGGGGAAACCGGCCACCGCCTCGTCGACACGGGCATCGATTTGGATCCCATCCAGCCGGTCTCTGGTTTGCTGAAAGAGATCTTGTCGGCGGATGGCGTCTTGTTTCGAAGCGTTCCCGATGGTGAACACCTCGGTGAAGAAGGTTCGGTCGAATACCTGGCCGAACGCCAGGTTCTCGGCGTGCCGGTTACCTACGGATCGGGCGAGAAGCGCGTGATCCTTGGTGCGCTGATCCTGATGGACCGCGCTAGCTCGCTGGCCGACGATGACGAAGCAACCGAAGCGTTGCTCGGCAACGAAGAGGGCGAGGTCGCCGAGTCATTCGCCGCCATGCTTGGTGCCGTTCTCGGTGCGCGCAAGGTCGCCGAGTTCGGAAAAGAACTGGCTATGGCTCAGACCATCCAACAGCAGATTCTGCCCGAAGGGCCGGTCGTTCTGGATGGCTTCGATGTCGCTGCGGACTACTTCGCCTGCGGTGCCGTTGGCGGTGATTACTTCGACTACTTGCCGCTGTCCGATGGCCGCACGATGGTCGTCGTGGCCGATGTCTCTGGCCACAACCTTGCCTCCGGCATGGTTATGGTCGGTGCGCGCGCCATGCTGCGCACGGTGGCGCTGGTGCACGATCAGCCCGAGCAGGTGTTCACGCGCGTCGGCGACCTGATGTATCAGGACCTGACCCGCACCGAGCGATTCCTGACAGCTGCTGCCGTTGCACTGCAACCGAACGGACGCACCGTCGACTACGTCAGTGCTGGCCACAACGACCTGATGGTCTACCGCGCCAAAACCGACTCGGTCGATCGGCTCGAGAGTGAAGACGTCATTCTCGGCTTCTTGCCCAAACCCGAATACAGCGCTCGCCAATTGCAGCTGGAACCGGGGGATTGCATCCTGCTCTACACGGATGGCATTCCCGAAGCAGTCGACCAGTTCGGTGATATGTACGGTGAAGACCGGCTCTCGCAACTGTTCGCACAACTCGCCCCCAATCACTCTGCCCAACGCATCCTAGACGGCATCATGCAGGAACTCGATGTGTTCCGACGTGGCCAGATGGGCACCGATGACGTGACCGCGGTAGTGATCCGTTGCACAGACGAAGGAAATAGACGATGAGTCAGCACAAGATTTTGGTTGTCGACGACGAGCCGTTCATCTGCCGTTCGTTAACGTTCGTGTTGAGGAAGGGTAACTACGAGGTCTTGGAAGCACGCAACGGCGAAGAAGCGCTGGCGGCGATCCGCGAGCACAAGCCGGACCTGGTGTTCCTCGACGTGATGATGCCGAAGATCGATGGCTTCCAGGTGACGCAAGAAGTGCGCGCTGACTCGACGCTCGACGACATCAAGATCATCTTGCTGACCGCGAAGGGCCAGGAGTGTGACCGCGAGATCGGCAAGACGGCCGGCGCCAACGACTACATGACCAAGCCGTTTAGTCCGTCGAAGATCCTTGATCGCGCCCGCGAGATTCTGGGTAGCTAGGGCAGCTGGAAGGGCGCAGAGTTTAGACCTGTAGGTGGCCGTCCATACTTGCGCCACAGAATCCTCCTAGGCACCGGCGAGCTTTCACGCGGTCTAGTTGGTGAGCTTCTTCGATTGAGTAACCGCATCTCGCGACTCAATGCGCTTGCGCTCCTCGCTTCGGTTCCGCTGGGACAAGTTGGGCAACGTCACGATGACCGAGTTCTACAAGAACGGCAAACTGGTAAGTGATCGGATCCTCGAGACTCGCTAACCACCGCGAATAGACCGAGTCGTAGGTCGACGGGAGACTGGCGGGTTGACGGGGTGCCGTGGAGACGGGATCGTGGTTGCATGGGGTTCGGGTGATCCGAACCGCAGCTTGAACGGCGCACACCCGGCGTCTGAGTGCGATTTCTAGAGTGTCCGGGCTTGGCCCAGTGTGGGCCTGCGCGAAAAGGTCGGGCACCGCTGGCGTAGAGTTGGTCCTGCACAACGCGCGGGCCAGCCGAAAACGATGGGCCGCCGCACTTGCCGCCGGTGCTCTCGCTGAAGCGGGCGGTGTAGAGGTTGATGTCTCCGTTAGAGAGTCGCTGACAAAACACACTGAGCCATTCGCCGGTGGCCGGATCTTGCCATGCGTCCATGCCCGCAAGGTTGCCGCCGCGACTCCCGGATGGTGAAGCGGGGTTGGTCGCGAAGCTGAGTTCGGATCCTTGGTAGGTGGGCTCTCGCCGGCGCAGACTCCGGCGCGTGGAACGGCAACACTATCGCGCGAAGCCCTTCTCGATGGGCAACTAGAGCCACGCAGGAGCCGATCGGCAGGATCAAGAAGTCGATCATGAGCCAACACGCCGCGTGGCGAAGCGTTTCCAGATAGTCGAGTTCGACGAGTCAGATGCAGACGTGGGCCGAGAGCAGCATCGCGGTCGACCAAACGAAGAGGGAGGGACCTTACGCCTCGCCAGAATGGCGGCAGATCCGGGGTGAATGCGAGTTCGGAGATCTATACGCGTCTTGCACACATACCACTGGGCGATGCAGCGGGTGGTTCGTCAATCACCTCGATCGGTAGGTGGGCACCAGCGCCGAGGGCGACCGGCCGGGAACTGCTTGGTTGCTAGCTGCACCAGGTGGAATGCAGCGGGGAGTGCTTCTCAGAAAAGCAGTAAGGCGATCGCTCTGACTAGCAACTTGTGGAGTTCGCGGGCAGCGGCCTGTTGTCGTCCGCCCATTTGCTCACTTTCTCATTTGCTTGGAGGCAAATCACGTAATGGATTCCTATCAACCCAAGAAGGCGGCCTGGTTGGCTGCTGTTGCTGCTTCTCTGCTTCTGCTCGGATCCTGCGGCGGCGGCGGCGGCGGCGGCGGCGATGTCACGCCACCCCCTACACCGGCTGAGGTTGCCGCGGCGCTCAACGATGCGCTGGTGCTGCCCCCTGGCGCATTCACACTGGCTACCCCCACAGCAGAAGAAACAGACTCGAGCGTCACCGTGACCTCGAATGCGGTGCCGAACGGCTCGCTCTCGCCGGGGAGCCAAGCATCGCTGAGTATCAACTTCACTGCCGACGGCAGCAGCAACGTCACCGGGGCAGCAATCGGATTCGGCACTGCCAACTCTCCGCCGTCCAAGCTCATGGCCATACCCGTGAACACCAACGGGGCCACATCGGGTGCCATTGACTTCAGCTTCGCCGTCGACGCGAGCATGTGCGCGAACCTGTCGACCATCTGTCACAACATTCGGTGCTACGAGTACGCGGTCGTCGATGGCCAAAGAGTCACCGCGGCCAACGTCAACGACATCGCGTTCGCTTGCGGTGGGTGTGACGAGCCGAGCTGTCAGGAGCTGTTGACGAACTGTCCTACGGGTGGTGTCGACATCACGGGCAACTGGGATATCAGCACGACTGTAACCCAAGTGAACGGACCCTGTCAGGATGAGTTGGGCGAGACCAGTCAATACGTTGCAACTATTAGCCAGGTTGGCAATGACGTCACAGTCTCAGGAGAGGGCGTGACGCTGTCCGGCACGTTGTTCGCGGGGAATCTATCTCTCATGGGAAGCTACCCTGAAGATGGAGGGATGACGACAGTGACCTCCACCAGTATCGAAGTCACAGAGACTGCCTTATCCGGCGAGGCCACCTGGTCCTGGACCGATGGTCAAAGCAACTGCAATGGGACAACCAATTGGACGGGAACTCGAGTGGGTGGGGGCAATCCGCCGAGCGGTGGTGGCGGCACCAATAGCACGCCCTTGGCCATCCTTGCGTATGCGACCGGCATAACCGCCTCGGACCTGCACATCATCGATCCAACCGGGTTTGACCATTACGTGGGAGGACCGACGGGGACCGGAGCCGAGTTGAGCCCCTCTAGTGGGTCTGTGGCAAACAGTGAGAGTTGGTACCTCTATCTAACGGGAACCTATCAGGTGTACATCGCCAATCAGACGAGCGGCAACATGATCTATGCCGTCAGTGCGACCTCACTCTCGACCGCTGGAGCCCTCCTAGAGGAATCCGGTAACGAGCCCGGTGCGCAGACCCCGACCTGGTCGTTCACCGTCAACTGAATCCGCACTGGCCGATCGAAAGAAGGAGAGCTTTGTCATGTCCTGGCGTTATCTAGCAGTCTTCATATTGCTTCTGGCTGGTTTCGGCCTGTTCCTCTTCCCTTTCGGGGCGGTGGCGCTGCCCGCTGGCGAAGTCTATTCGGTAGGCGAGGTCGAGACAGTGCCGCCTCGTGCTGTGCGCTCGACCGGGATCCAGTCGCGTGCGGCCGAGACGGTTGACCCGGTGACCGTGGTCGCTGCCGACAGCCACGCACCTTCTATCGTGGGCCTCGTTTTGGGGCCGGACGATCAGCCGGTCGCAGGCGCCGTGATCCGCTATGGCTCGTCGGCGGCAGTCTTCAGCGATGAAGGCGGCAACTTCGCACTTCAGGCGAGTATGCCACAAACGCTCTTGTCGGTGTCTGCCGAAGGAATGGC
This sequence comes from Planctomycetota bacterium, assembly GCA_051274975.1. Classification (GTDB taxonomy): domain Bacteria; phylum Planctomycetota; class UBA1135; order UBA1135; family UBA2386. The sequence goes on from JBNMND010000040.1 coordinate 16,194, forward strand.
CGCGAGCGCGGTGGCTGGCATTGCTCCTGGGGCCGAGGTAGTCGTCAAGATGACGGCGGAGGCGCGGTTGCGCGGTTACGTGCTGTGTGAGCAGACCGGCCGCCCTGTCGGCAAGGGATGGGTCGAGGCGAAGTGGGGCGGGGTGGCGCGCCGCACTACGACCGGCGAGGACGGCTCGTTCATGCTGGATGGACTGTCGACCGGGCAGGTTCTGCTGTTGGCTGGTGGCATGGGATACGAGACCCACCGGCATTCTGGCTACTTCCTCACCACGAATGACAACTCGGCCACGCTGCGTCTGGCGCCTGCTGGCTTGATTCGGGGGCGGGTCGTGTCGCAGATGACCGGTGCCGCTCTCGTCGGTGCTGAGGTGGAGTATGTGCCCACGACGAGCTTGTCCGACTTCGTTCGATCTGTGCACACGGACGGCAGCGGTCGGTTCGAGTTCCTCGCCGCGGGCGTTACCGGTGCAAGCCTTCGAGTTGCCGCTGAGGGCCATGGCCCGCTGCGGCATTCGCTTGCGCCGGGTGACCGCGACCGCGACCTCGCGCTGCAGCTCGGCGCTAGCCCATCGCCGCTGCAGGTGATCGTCGTGGAAGATGGCCATCCTAAAATCGGTGTGACCGTCGTGAGCGATCAGGGTGGCGTCACGAGGCGCTCTCTGACGGATCGGGACGGTCAAGTCATGTTCGACCTGCCCAACACTTCGCCGGTAAAGCTCTCGTGTCACACCAACGATGCGTCGGCGTCCGTTTTCTGGCTGCCCGCGCGTGGTTCGCGTGCCACACTCACACTCCAGCATTGCGCGGCGGTCGATGTATACACCGAGGCTCTCGCTCACATCGGGCAGCCCGTATCCGTTGAGTGTCGAGAAGGAGTCCGTCATGGACTAATCGATGTCCACGGGCGCTGCCGATTCGCCCAACTGCCGACTGGCCCAGTGATCGTGCTGCTTGGCACCGATCGACTCGTCGTCGCGCAACTCATGCTGCACGGAGGGGACGAAGAGTCGGTCAAGCTCTCCGGGGAGCAGGTGACCAGAGTTCCACTGCAGGTCGTCGATCCATCTGGAATGCCAATACCTGGCGCGAGATGGGCCTCACGTCAGACCGGTCATGCGCGTGTCGGTTCTTCCGGGGGCTTCGTCGACCGTGAGGGGCGAGGTGAGGTCGCGCTGCTCGGTCAATGCACGCTGACCGTGTCGCGCCAGGGGTATCGGCCGGGTGAGATCCAGATCGACCCCTTTGCAGGAAGCGGAGCTGTCATGAGGGTCGAGCTTACAGCCGAGCATCGGCTCTCGGGCCGCGTCACCGATGCAGCGACCCAGACGGCTATCAGTGAGTTCGTCGTGACGTGCCTGCCGGGCAAGACCGAGTATTCGTTCTCGTCACCGTCCGGTGTGTTCGAGATCGACTCATCCGGTGTTGCGTCCATCTCGGTGCGCGCACCCGGCTGGCGCACCTCTTCTGCTAGCCCGACTGCAGATGCGCCGATGAATATCGAACTCAAGCGCGATGGCGGCATCTTTGGGCGCGTTCTCGGTCCGGGAGGTGCGGGGCTCGGTTCCGTTACGGTGCAGTTGCGCCCCGTGTCCAGTGGTTTCGCACCGGCTTCGGTGCAAACGCGAGCAGATGGTTCGTATAGCCTCGCAGGCTTGCGGCCGGATCTGTATCGGTTGATTGTTGCGGTAGGCGGAGAAGAACTGGTGTCGACCGATGTCGTGGTAGACGGCGCAGAGAGTCGATTGGAGCGCACGCTCCGAGTTGCACAACTGCCGTGCGTGCATGTCATGGTTTACGATGAGGATGTTGGCCCAGCGAGCGGCGCGGCAGTCGTATTCGAATCCAATACACTGAATGGTGTGCGTCGACGCACCGTTAGCACAGATGCAGACGGGTATGCCTGCGTGCGGGACTTTCTGCCTGGTGTCTACGTGATCAAGTCGAGGCAGCGGGCTCGAGCCGCTCTGCAGGTCGTCACAATCCAGTTAGGCGGGGAAGAGCCGCTGATCGAACTCACTCTGCAAGCAACGCATTAGCCAGCTTGCTTTCCGACGGCCAAAAACTCATGACTATCTGTTCCTCAACGAACTCACGTACCGTTGCAAGTATCGCCGTGTTGGTGGCGCTGCTGGCCCTGACCGGCTGCAACTTCGGCAATCAATTTCGCGGCACCGACCGCGGCGCGTTGATGCCGTCCGCGCGGGTTCAGTGGTCGCCGCGGCAGCGCGACTCGCGCAAAGACGGGCAGCGTGTGCAGTATCGGTCGACCTTCGAAGCCGGCGTGACGCGCGTCAAGGGGGACTTCGACCAGGAAGGGCTGCGCCCCGACTACGAGGCTACTCTCGGACACGCTGTGTTCGCGCCGGAGTTGACGTGGGGCGGTGTGCGCCTGAGCCCCCGAATAGGGCCGGCCTACGGCGAGATCGAGGTCGCCGAGATGAGCGCACGCGCAAGCGAATCCGGCGTTGGCGCGATGGTCGGAGTCGAGGCGTCGTGGCAGGGCTGGTCGTGGTGTGAGCCGTACGTGCGCTACACGGACACCCGCAGCATCGATTGGCGCGTTGGACGCTTCGAGGTCGGCGTCGACCTGCGCGCCAGCGACGAGGTCGGTTTTCAGATCGCCTACGCCCGCCAGACGAGCGAAATCGACGATGCGACCTTGTTCGGGATCGGCGACAGCGCGCGCATCGAGACCGAAGGGATACACATCGGCCTGTCGCTGCGGTTCTGACGGCGTCGATTGCCGGCGGCGCAGGCTCCGTCGTAATCTCCGCAGTCCGGGCGGAGGCGGCATTCGCAGCGCCCATCGTCAGCCTTAGTTGCGCGCGGCACGATCCGTGGTCGCATGCTCGGCGGCCAAGGAAGTTCAACGTGCGGTCCGAGGCAGCGTCTCTCGGCAAAGCGACCGAATACAACCCGGCATTTCCTGGTCCCTTTGGCGGCGTGGCTGGCGCGCGCGCTTTCCGCGGCCCCTTCTTCAGCTGGTGCAACTGCAAGATCCGTCATTGGAATCCGGCGGGAGCCTACGAATCACGTCGCTCGTCACGACAGGTTGTTGCGCCAGGGAGGTGCCCCTGCAGCCAATCTCAAACAATATCAAGCAATCTCAAGTTCTGAGGTAGCATGGTGTCAGCACCAATCGACTTGGCTAGATTGTTTCGCTGCCAAATGCACGTAACCGTGCCGCGCATGACACTTCCAGACGGATCGCACCCAGGCAACCAGCGACCGGAAGCAAGGTTGCCCGACGAGCTGGAAAACGCTCTTGTCGATGCGCTGCTGCGTTCGCCAGGATATCGAAAAGAACGCATCGACGCGCTGCTGCAGCAACACCCCGAACACGCGGCCGGCTTGCAGGCGAGAGTGGCCGATATGCAGGCAACCAGAATTATGGTCGGGGAGGAGGGCGTTGAGCCCCCATCCCTGACGAGCAAGCAGATCGGGCCGTACCGAGTCCGTCGAGTGCTAGGAGAAGGTGGCATGGGGACGGTGTTCCTCGCCGAGCAAATGGCGCCGGTGCAACGTGAGGTCGCACTCAAGGTGATCAAGCTCGGGATGGATTCACGCGAGGTCGTCGCTCGGTTCGAGCTCGAACGGCAGGCTCTGGCGATGATGGATCATCCCGGGGTTGCCCGCGTCTTTGATGCAGGCATCAGCGAAAGCGGGCAGCCCTACTTCGCCATGGAATACGTTCCCGGTATGCCGCTGACGGACTACTGCGATCACCATCGCATGTCGGTGGCAACCCGCGTCAGAGTATTCCAGCAAGTGTGCCGAGGCGTTCACCATGCGCACCAAAAGGGCATCCTGCACCGCGACCTTAAGCCCTCCAACATCATGGTGATGGGGCACGATGCGCAACACACCGTCAAGATCATCGACTTTGGTCTCGCTCGCGCGTTGGACCAAAGGCTGTCTTCGGACGCCATTCAGACCATGCAAGGGCAGTTGCTGGGAACGCCCGAGTACATGAGCCCCGAACAAGCCAGTGGTCATCTCGGTGGCATCGATACGCGTTCGGACATCTATTCGCTGGGAGTCGTGCTATACGAGTTGCTGTGTGGCGAGCTACCAACACGGACCGAAGACGTTCGTGACGCAGGTCTCGCCGCAATTCAGCAGCGCATTATTGAAGCGGTACCGCAGAAGCCGAGCACCCGAGTTGCGTCGACACGCGTCAACAGCCATATAGCCGCACGGCGCACTTCGCGCACATCTCTGCAGCGTAGTTTGCGCGGCGATCTTGATTGGATCGTGATGCAGGCAATGGCCAAAGAACCAGAACGTCGCTACGACTCCGCAATTGATCTGGCGCGTGACCTCGATCGTTTTCTTGGCGATGAGCCAGTTGCTGCTGGTCCACCGAGCGCGACCTACCGACTGCATAAGTTCGTGCGTCGCAATCGCGGCCGGGTCGTCGCCGCTGCACTTATACTGCTTTCACTCTTCGCAGGCGTAGTCGGCATCGCGATTGCCCTGCAACAAGCACAAGAACGAGAGCGCGAGGCCCACACCCAACAGCAGCGAGCCGAAACGGCGCTCGATTCGGTGCAGGCTCTTAGTCGTTGGTTCATCCTCGACCTTCACGATGGCATTTCGAACATCCCTGGCACCATGGCAGCTCGCCGTCAAATGGTGGCCAAGGGACTTGAGTACCTGCACGAGCTAGCCAAGCAGCGTGGCGACGATCCGGATGTCGCGAAGGATATTGCGCAGGGCTTCTTGAAGATCGCGTCCATCCAAGGCGAGCCGAGCAGCGCCAACCTCGGGGATCGCGAAGGCGCCCTCAGCAGCATCGCTGCCGCGCTAGCTACACTGCAGCCCATCACCGATGCAAGCCCGCTTCTCAGTCAGGCGCACTTTATGGCTGCCCAGATTCAGTCCGCGGCGCGTCAGATAGAAGATGCAGAAGGTAGCCTGCAAGCTGCCAAACTCGCAATTGCGAGGCTTCAAGATCGAGATGAAGCTCGCTTGCAAAGCATCGCAGCCAATTGTCTGCATGGCATGATCAAACAGGATCAGGGCCACCATGCAGAGGCACTACGCCTATTCTCGGAAGCCGAGAGCGCGGTGCAGTCCCTGTTGTCGAACGGGCAACCGGCCTCAGCCCAACACATCGCACTGCGAGCGCACGTTGCGCAATGCCTTGGCTCGCTGTTCGCAAACGAGTTCGTCAACGGCTCGGAATGGGACCCCGAACGATCAGCAGCGTACTGGCGCGAAGCGCTGACGGCGTACCTCGATATACTTGCGCGTGACGACAACGACGCCACCGGCTTGCGCGGCTGCCTTGTGTCAAGGGAAGCCATCGCCTCCATTCATCGCCGCACCAACGACGTCGAGAAGGCGCTGCCACACTTGCTTGCCGCGGAGGTGATCGCCCAGAAACTGATCGCCGCGGAGCCGGACAGTGTCTGGGCCTTGCGCAAGCACGTCAGCATCTTGACCCTGCTGGCCCGCGTAGAACGAAGCCGTGGTCAGTTGGACAAAGCTGTCAGCAGGTTTGTTGCGGCCAGTGCGCGGCGTTTGCAATTGCGCGAACTGGCTCCCGACGATCCGTTGAAGATTACGCGCCACGCGACCTTGATGGAGATGCTGGCCGGCGTGCATGTGCTTCGCGGCGATGTCGCGAGTGTGCGGACGGCGTATGGCGAAGCGATTTCCATCTGGGAGGCGGCCGAGCGCACGGGCCGCGTTGACATCGTTGCGCCACATGCATCGTTGCAGGCGCGCGGCCGACTCTTAACGAAGTTGCGAGAACTGGGTGACGACCAGGCATTGCTCGCGGAGCAACGCAGTTACTTGACCGAAGTCCAGCAGCGTGCCGTGCGCCTCGATGATGCAGGCCTGTTCGGTGATGCCCAGAGAGTCCGCATCCTCATTGCCAAGACCCTGTGCCGGTTGGCGGACACGAACACCGACGCTGAGGAAGCCGTTCTGCAATTGCGCGAAGCCTTGCAGGTCCTCGAGTTGGAAGCTGCCACTAGCACGACCCCAAGCACGCCACATGGGCAGCAGTTGCTCGATCTGATCAAGCACGCCTCCGACATGCTCAAGCGTAGGGCTCGCTAGATGAGTATCTCGATGAGAACCCGGTGGTCGATGCTAGAAGGCTTGCATGGTGGTGCTGCGCAAGATGCTTGGCGTTGGTTCATCGAGCGCTACCGGACCTACATCCGCATTGGGTTGGAGCGCATGATCCAGCCTCGGCAACGCGCAGAAGAAGCAACTGAGGAGATCTGGAGCTACCTCTTCGAAAGCTCCGTGATCGAGAATGCCGACCGAACCCGGCGTTTCCGAACTTACCTTGCCGGCACGGTCCGCAACTTTGCACACGCATGGATGCGTCGCAATTCGACCTCCGAGGTGCGCCACGATCGCGACGCGCTTGCGTCACCAGACGATCCAGCAGAGCTGTTCGAAGCTCAAGACCTGCGACTCTGGAAAAGCCAAGTCGTTCACTTGGCGCTCGATCAACTGGCTCAGCGCCATTCCGACCAAGCCAACGCTGTGCGCTGGTTCTATGGCTTGCCAGACACTCCCGACTCGGCGCCGTCGACACTGCAATCTGCGACCGAAATCGCGACCCACCTTGGCATCCAGGTGAACGCGGTTCATCAAGTCCTCTTCCGCGGCCGCAAGCGACTTCGCACCTGCATCGAAAACGAGCTTCGCGAGACCGTGACCAACCGCGACGATCTCGATGATGAGCTACGTATCGTCTACGAAGTCATGGAGCGAGACCATCCAGGTCTCGACGGCTAAGCGGATTCGTGCGATTGCAGCACAGAGCTAGGTTCGTGCGCCATGAATCGCGTTCTCGCGAGGTAGCCGACCGCATCCTGCGTCGCGGCCCGTTCTTGGCCGTGCTACTGCAAGGCCTGCCGCTGGCGTTCGGCCTCGCGTCGCACGCGCTCGTCAATATCGTCGACTTACTGATCGTTGGTCGTCTTGGCGGCGACGCTGTGCAGTCTGCGCACATTGGTTCCATGTGGAACTTCCTACCGATGATCGTTGGCCAGTGTGTGTCGACGGCGCTGTTGGTGCAGTTGTCACGCCGGTTGGGTGACGGCGAAGTTGGCAAGGCTCGCGGTTTCAATGTGCGCGCGCAGTGGTTCATGGTTTGGCTCGGCATCGCGGTGTCAGTGTTGACCGCGTTGCTGGCCGCGTGGCAGGTCGACGGTACGGGCGTGGTGGGGCAGGTGCGCGACGATGCGGTGCACTATCTCGTCGTGAGCAACCTCGGGTGCTTGTCGATGTTCGTGCTGATGCAGACGACGGCGGCGATGCGTGCGGTCGGCGAGGCTTGGATGCCGCTCGTGTTATTGCTCGGTGCGAACGTGCTCAACCTTGGCCTCGACATCGTCCTGTTGTTTGGCTGGCCCGAGCTTTCGATTCCGGCAGTTGGAGTTGTGGGCGCAGCTTACGCATCGGTCGCGTCGCGCACGTTGGCTGCGCTCTGTGCGATCTGGTGGTTGCGTCGAAGGCAGCACCAACTGTCATTGCGCCGTGATCGCGTCACAGGCGTTGGTTCAGTCGCGCGGCCGTTGCTTAAGGACTCGTGGCCTCAAGCGATCCAAATCGGTTTGCGCGCCGGCACCGTTATCGCGCTGACCGTGTTGGTGCAGCGCGAGTTCGGCGACGATGCGACGGTGTCGCTTGGAATCACGACGCGGCTTGATTCGCTGGTGTTGTTCTCATCGCTCGGTTTCGCGAACGCGGCGACTGTCTATGCAGGTCGAGCGGTGGCAGCGGGGCAGCATCGCAATGCGCGTCGCGCCGGCATGTGGGCGGCGGTGCAATCGATGGTGTTCGGGGCGGTGTTCATCGGGCTCTATGTGTACGGAGGCGACACGCTCGTCGGCAGCTTCTTAGTCGATCCGTCGGCGCGTGTGTTGGAATACACGGCGATCTACTTTGGCATCGCTGCGTGGGGCCAGATACTCGGTGCCGGAGCGCTTGGTGCGATCGGGGCAGTGCAAGGCGCAGGGTCGATGATCGCGCCGATGCTGGTCGACGTGGGCGGCTTTGCCGTCTGCGCGGGCGCGTTGTGGTGGGTCGCGCTGCAGGGCGGCGAGCTGCGGTCATTCTATTGGGCGCTGGTGCTGGGCATGGGGGTTGTCTTGCTCGGCCAGTTGCTGCTGGTAGCGCGCGGTCGGTGGGCGGTGCGCGGCTAGGTCGTGCCGCCATCCTGGTCGGGAGGCGCGCTAGTAGTGGTAGGAGCGTCGGCGCCTCGGGGTTCGCCTGCGATCGGAGGCTGTCAGGTTGACAGGCGGCCTCGCGTCAACGGCTGCCAGAATGGCGTTCCAGTCATCAGTAGTTCGGTCATAAGTGCTTATTGCACCGTCGGTAGAGCCCCAGGTCTTGTTAGGCACGCCATTTGTTTTAGATGGGCAGGTGCCTCGAAGTCCGAGGCGCTGCTTTCGTTGCAGATCGTCGGCGTGTCACGCATCGCGTGGCATTGGCTGACCCCAGGAGTGAACTATGTCAAAGATCGTCGGAATCGACCTCGGAACCACCAACTCGGTTGTCTCGGTGATGGAAGGCGGTGAGCCGAAGGTCATCCCCAACATGGAAGGCGCGCGCACCACGCCGTCCGTGATTGCCTTCACCCCTAGTGGCGAGCGTCTGATCGGCGCGCCGGCCAAGCGCCAAGCTGCAACCAACCCGCACAACACGATCTACTCGATCAAGCGCTTCATGGGCCGTCGTCACAACGAGGTCAGCGGCGAAGAGAAGATGGTGCCGTACAAGATCGTCGGCGGCGACGATGAGCTTGTGAAGGTCGACATCAGCGGCAAGACCTACACCCCGCCCGAACTGTCCGCGATCATCCTGCGCGGCATGAAGGAGTCGGCGGAAGCCTACCTAGGCGAAACCGTCGATCGCGCGGTCATCACCGTGCCGGCTTACTTCAATGACAGCCAGCGTCAGGCGACCAAGGACGCCGGCCAAATCGCCGGCCTCAAGGTCGAGCGCATCATCAACGAACCGACCGCGGCCGCACTGGCCTTCGGCCTCGACAAGAAGTCGGCAGGCAAGAACACGAAGATCGCGGTCTTCGACTTGGGCGGTGGCACGTTCGACATCTCGGTGCTCGATGTTGGCGAAGGCGTCTTCGAAGTGAAGGCGACCAACGGCGACACGCACCTCGGTGGTGACGACTTTGATGAGCGTATCATCCAGTGGCTGTGTGACAACTTTCAGAAGACCAACGGCATCGACCTGCGCACCGACCACATGGCTCTGCAGCGTCTCAAGGAAGCTGCCGAGAAGGCTAAGGTTGAACTGAGTTCCGCGACGCAAACGTCGATCAACTTGCCGTTCGTGACGATGGACGCGACTGTTCCGAAGCACCTCGCGGAGAACCTGACGCGCGCGCAGTTCGAGCAAATGTGTGACGACCTGTTCGAGCGTTGCCGCGCGCCCGTGCTGCGCTGCCTCGAAGACGCCAAGATGAAGCCGTCGGACATCGACGACTGCATTCTTGTTGGTGGTTCGACGCGCATGCCGAAGGTGCTCGAGGTTGTTAAGGAGATCTTTGGCAAGGAAGCCAACCGTTCGGTGAACCCCGACGAAGTCGTCAGTCTTGGAGCAGCAATCCAAGGTGGCGTGCTCGGTGGCGAAGTCAGTGACGTTCTGTTGCTCGATGTTGCGCCGCTGTCGCTCGGCATCGAAACGCTCGGTGGCGTCATGACCAAGCTGATTGAGCGCAACACGACGATTCCGACGAGTCGCAGTCAGACGTTCTCGACGGCTGCCGACAACCAGCCGGGCGTGGACATCCACGTGCTGCAAGGTGAGCGCGAGTTCGCCAACGACAACCGCACGCTCGGTCGCTTCAAGCTCGACTCGATCCCCGCGGCTCCGCGTGGCACGCCGCAGATCGAAGTGACGTTCGACATTGATGCCAACGGCATTCTGTCGGTCGCCGCCAAGGACAAGGGCACCGGCAAGGAGCAGAAGGTCACGATTGAAGCCGGCTCTGGCCTCAGCAAAGATGAGGTCGACAGCATGGCGGCCGATGCCGAGGCAAACGCCGATA
>JBNMND010000041.1:0-26129 GCA_051274975.1 Planctomycetota bacterium
GCTCTACATCGCCGCCGCCAAAGAACAGGGCGTCAGCCCCGAGCAGCTAACCGGAACCATCCAGAACGACATCCTCAAGGAGTTCATGGTCCGGAACACCTACATCTACCCACCAGAACCGAGCATGCGCATCGTGCGCGACATCTTCGGCTGGTGCGGCGAGCACATGCCGAAGTTCAATACGATCTCGGTGAGTGGCTACCACATCCATGAGGCAGGTGCCTCAGCGGATCTCGAACTCGCCTACACGCTTGCCGATGGCCTTGAGTATCTGCGCACCGGTGTTGCCGCGGGACTCGACGTCGACCGCTTGGCGGGCCGCATGTCGTTCTTCTTTGCGCTCGGCATGAACTTCTTCACCGAGATCGCCAAGCTGCGCGCGGCACGCATCCTGTGGGCCAAGATCGTCAAGGCGTTCGGCGCCAAGAACCCGAAGTCGTTGGCGCTGCGCACGCACTGCCAGACGTCCGGATGGTCGCTAGCGGCACAAGACCCCTACAATAATATCGTGCGTACGTGCCTCGAAGCACTCGCCGGCGTGCTTGGCGGCACCCAGTCGCTGCACACCAACGCGCTCGACGAAGCGATCGCACTGCCGACTGACTTCTCTGCGCGCATCGCCCGCAACACCCAGTTGATCCTGCAAGAGGAGAGTAACGTCACGCACACGGCCGACCCGCTGGCTGGCTCGCACTACGTCGAAGCGCTGACGGACGAACTCGCGCAAAAGGCGTGGGCTCTGATCCAAGAAGTTGAAGGCATGGGCGGCATGACCAAGGCGATCGAAGCCGGCTTGCCAAAGCTGCGCATCGAAGAGTCGGCCGCTCGTCGCCAAGCTGCGATTGATGCCGGTCAAGAGACCATCGTCGGCGTCAACAAGTACGTGCCCGACCACGAAGAGCCGCTCGACATCCTATCGATCGACAACACCGAGGTGCAGAAAGCGCAGGTGGCGCGACTCGAGAAGTTGCGGGCAGAACGCGACGATGCAGCGGTGCAAGCAGCACTCGCGGCGATCACCGCTGGCGCCAAGAGCGACGGCAACCTGCTAGGACTCGCGGTCGAAGCTGTTGAGAAGGGCGCCACGGTCGGCGAAGTGTCCAGCGCGATGGAAGCGGTGTTTGGTCGCCACACGGCCAACCCCAAGACAGTTGCCGGGGTGTATGCTGCCGCTGGCAAATCGATGGCAGACCTGACCAAGGCACAAGAACGCAGTGAGGCATTCCTACAACGCACCGGGCGGCGACCGCGCATGCTGGTCGCCAAGATGGGCCAGGATGGTCACGACCGCGGCGCGCGCGTCATCGCGAGTGCGTTCGCGGACATGGGCTTCGATGTCGACATCGGCCCACTGTTCCAAACACCCGAAGAGGTCGCGCGCCAGGCGGTCGAAAACGACGTGCACATCTGCGGCATAAGTACGCTGGCGGGCGGCCACAAGACGCTAGTGCCAGAGCTGATCGAGTTACTGAAGAAGATGGAGCGCCCCGACATACTCGTCGTCGCCGGCGGCGTGATCCCACAACAGGACATGCTGACTCTTATGGACAAGGGCGTTGCCGCCGTGTTCGGTCCCGGCACCGTCATTCCGAAAGCTGCCATCGACCTTCTGAGCCTGCTCGAAGCGAACATCAGTAAGTAGGCGTTAGTTCGCGTCGACGGTCAACCAACGCACCATCGCCTGCAACAGCGTCTGGCGCGTGAACGGCTTGCTGACGAAGTCGTCCATGCCCGCGACGAGGCAAGCATCGCGATCTTCCGGCAGCGCGTTGGCCGTCAACGCGATGATTGGCATGTGTTCGCCGGTAACGGCTTCGTCTTCGCGAATGCGTCGAGTCGCTTCAAAGCCATCCATTCCCGGCATCAAGCAGTCCATCAAGACCAAGTCGTACGAGTTCTCGTTGACCATCTTGGTCGCGCTCTCGCCATCGACCGCAGTGTCTACCTGCAAACCAAAGGTCTCAAGAACGCGCACGGCCAATCGCAGGTTGAGTCGATTGTCCTCGACGACCAAGACCTTCCGGCCGGTCGTCACGGCAAGTTCGCCTACCGAGAACGTCCGCGATTCGTCGCCTGAGACATCGGCAGCGACCTGAACTTCGGCCGCGACCGGCAACTCAAACCAGAAGACCGAGCCCGCGCCTGGTTCGCTGCTAACGCCAATCTTGCCACCCATCACCTCGATGAGTTTCTTGCTGATTGCTAGACCGAGGCCGGTGCCGCCGTATTCGCGCTGGGTCGACGAATCGACCTGAACGAAGTCCTCAAACAGCTTATTCAAAGCCTCGGGCGCGATGCCGATGCCGGTATCTTTTACAGCCACTCGAACTCGTCCATCGACAACCGAAACGCCCAACACCACCTCGCCAGCCGCGGTGAACTTGACGGCGTTGCCGGCCAGATTGACTAGCACTTGATGCACACGCTGCGGATCGGCAAACGCCAAGTATGGGCCATGACCGCTACATTCTACCCGTACGGACAAGCCCTTCTGCTGGCCCTTCTGCTGGGCCTGCGGCTGCATCATGCGTGCGACCTTGAGCACGACGTCGTGCACATCAAACGACTGTCGATCCAACAACATCTTGCCGGCCTCGACCTTGGAGAAGTCGAGGATGTCATCAATCAGCCGCAGCAATGAGTTGCCTGAGGTAGCAATGATGTCGACACACTCCTGCTGTTCGTCGTTGAGGGTGCTGTCGCGCAGCATGTCGGTGTAGCCAAGCACGGTGTGCATCGGCGTACGGATCTCGTGGCTCATGGCCGCAAGGAAGGCGCTCTTAGATTCGCTCGCCGACTCCGCAGCTTCCTTCGCGCGCACCAATTCTTCATCAAGTAGGCGCTGTGCTGTGATGTTCTGGAGTGCTCCTAGCACACGAACCGCGCGCCGACCAACAAACACCGCACCACCGGTTGCGCGAACCCAGATTTTCCGTCCACGAGCAGTTACCAACTCAAGGTCCAACGAGAACGCGCGGCCACGTGCGACAGCATCCTCTAGGGCAGCTCGCACTTCGATCTGAGCAGCGGGTACGAAGCACGCAATCGCACGATCCATCGTCGGCACGAACGTGCTCGGAGAGGCATCATGAATGCGATAGGTCTCTGCAGTCCAGAACAGCGAGTCGGTCGAGAGATCCAGTTCCCAGCCACCGATTTGCCCGAGGGCCTGGGATTCGGCAAGCAATCGTGACACTTGCAGCAGACGGTCCTTCGCAGCTCGTTCTGCGTGGATGTCCTTCAGCGAGCCAACTAGACGACGCGACTCACCGCGCGCAGTTTCTGCGCTGAGTGCTCGCGCACTGAACCAACGCCAGCCATCCTCGACATGGCGGCAGCGAAACTCGTGCTCGAATGGACTGCCTCGCCGTAGTTGGCCAACGGCGGCGCGCACGAGCTTGCGACGATCGTCCGGATGCACAAGCGGCCAGATTCCGGCGAGCGGCACTTGCCCACTGGTATTGGACAAGCCCATCATGTCGAACACACGCGGCGACAAGAACACCGAATGCAGCCCAAGGTCGAGGTCCCAGATGCCGGCGCTTGCAGCCTCGACCACAAGATTGAGTCGTTCGGTCGTTTGCTCGAGGCGTTTGCGATCGACCTCTTGCTGATGCATACGGCGACGCAGTTCGAGAAGACTGGCCACCTGCCGCCCCATCGCGAGCAGCGTTTCAATCTGCTCACTAGTCATCTCGCGCGGACGAACATCCATCACCGCGACCGCGCCAATAGCCTGCCCGTCGGACATCACGATGGCAGTGCCAGCGTAGAACCTCAGATTTGACTTGCCCGTGACTAACACACTCTCAGCAAAGCGCCGATCCTGCAACGTGTCGGGCACGATCAACGCGTCGCTTTGCAAGATCGTGTGCGAGCAGAAGCTGTCATCACGCGAAACGTCGACACCGGCAAAGCCAGCGTTCGACTTGCTCCAGACGCGTTCGTCATCGACGAGTGCAATGACCGCCATTGGAACATCGCATGCCAACGACAGCAGACGGGTGATGTCGTCGTAGACCAGTTCGGGCTCGCTATCGAGAATCTTGCAGCTGTGCAGGGTTTCGAGCCTGATCGCTTCGTCCGGTGGTTTGCCAACTGATCGCATTACTTCAACCACACCATCGACAGATTGAGGCCCAGCACCCCATAGGGGTTTCCCGCAAGAGGCACGGGCGGACCGAGCGCAACTCCTGGCGACTTGGACGGCCACGCAATACGTTGGCAGTGTGGCATCCTGCAACGATCTGGCCGACCCCATCCTCAATGGCAACCGCAGTGCATTGGCACGCGCCATCACCCTAGTCGAGAGCCGGCGGGCCGAGGATGGTCAGGCCGCGGAAGAACTGCTTGGCAAGTTGCTGCCGAAAAGTGGCGGTGCGATTCGCGTTGGCATCACCGGCGCTCCCGGAGTCGGCAAGAGCACGTTGATTGAGACGCTCGGCATGCAGCTATGCAACGCGGGCTCGAAGCTGGCAGTGCTCGCCGTCGACCCGAGTTCGACTGTGACAGGCGGCAGCATCCTTGGCGACAAGACGCGCATGGATGAACTGAGCCGCCATGCCAACGCCTTCATCCGCCCATCACCCGGCGGTGGCACGCTGGGCGGCGTCGCCGGCCGCACCCAAGAAGCGATGATTCTGTGTGAAGCCGCCGGCCATGACATCGTGCTGATCGAAACCATCGGCACGGGTCAATCCGAAGTCGCGGTGCACGGCATGGTCGACTTCTTCCTCGTCATGCTCTCCCCCGCCGCCGGCGATGAACTTCAGGGCATCAAGCGCGGCGTGATGGAACTTTGCGACGCTGTCTTGGTGCACAAGGCGGACGGAGATCTGCTACCGGCAGCCAACCGCACCACGCAGCAGTGCATGCTGGCCATGCGCGTGCTGCACTCAGGAGATCAAGAACCGCCGCGGGTCTTGATGGGATCGTCGCTGAACAAGGAAGGCATCCCCGAGCTGTGGCAATGCATCGAGAAACACATCACGCAACGAAAGCAGAGCGGCGACTTCCAGAAGCGGCGCAGCCAGCAAGCCGTGGCATGGCTCAACCGAACGGTTCGCGACACGTTGCTCGACGAGTTACTCGCTTCGCCAAACGCGCAAACAGAGTTTGCTGCTGCACAACAACGGGTTGCCAACGGCCAGCAAGTGGCCACCGCAGCTGCACGCGACCTGATCCGACGCTGTCAGCAACGCTAACTAGTCCAGGCCTGTTGCGGGCTGTAGCTCACTGCCCCGAGAGCAGCCGCGCGCGCCGTTCGGCGATGCGGGGCTGCCATTGCGGGATCGCGACCCAGCGTTCGAGCTTATCCAGGTCGGTTTCGGCATTGCCCGTGTCCCCGCGCTGAAGCGTTCGATCCAGACGTCGCAGCTGCTTATCCACCCAGACTTCACCCTCCGCGAGCATCGTCTTTCGAGCAGCAACGACTTCCTTGTGACCAGGATTGCGAAGCAAGAACGCATCGATGCGCGAAAAGGAACCGATGTAGTCGCGCCACTGGAACCGCAGCATCGAACGGGCTGCAAATATCACGTCCGCGGCCGACTCCGCCGCACCCAATGCTGCGGGAATAACAAAGCGCTCGCGCATCGCTTCCGTCGCCTCTAGCAACTGCTTGCCTTGCGAATGCACGCTGCACGCTTCCTTGTTCTTCGCAATCCAGACATCGCAAAGGCGCACACACTCACGTGCCGCGGGACGCTCCACACTCCGCAGGTACGTCGCCACGAACGACTTCAGCAAGTTGTGCTCGTGATGCGCACTCTGGACCTGGTGCGCCGCGGCTTTCTCTAGCAGGCGGCTGCGAATCTTCTCGTCGAGGGCGACCGCTTGGGCATACTCGTCGCCGGACCCATCGCGCAACGCGAACGCCAGCGTTTCGAGGGCGCGCTCGAGCTTGTTATTGTCGAACTGCGCCTGCGCCAACTCGACAAAGTGCTTGGGCGAGTGCGGCCACGACGAATCGCGCAGCCGCTGCACAACGAACACGACGACCAGCAGCACCGCCGCCGTGATCGCCGACGCCGGCGCCCAACTGGTGCGCTTTGGAGTGCGCAGGCGATTCCTAGAAGGTCCGTCCGACGACTTTGCGGACGGCTGGGACCGGCGCGACGAGCGCGTTACCCCGCCGCCCTTCTTCACCAGCAGTCGCAACTCTGACTGCGAATCGTCGGGCGACACTCTAGTTGGTGCGGACCGAGATGCCGGCGCGCGGGTCGGAGAGTCTAGGGATCGCAAGGATGGTGACGCGGTGCTCGCAGCACCAAGCAACCGCAAGCGCACCGAATCGATGACGACAAATTCGCCGGCACAAAGCTGCTTGCAGAGCAACTCCTCGCCATCGATATGCAGCAGAGCTCCAGGCTGCAGCGGTTCGATGCGCACGCCGCCGTCGACGGGCAGCACTTGCACACCAAGCCCCGTCAAGACGTGCGCGCCCCGGCCAATGGCCAGAACCGATCGGGCCCCGTCGACAGCGACAATTTCGAGTTCGCTACTCACGGGCAGACAGGCATCACTTGACCTTGAGGATCGGCCAGACCGCGTGCGTCTTATGCACTTCGCCAGAACCGAAGTTTTGGACCCAGTAGCGGCCGTTGGCGCCAATGCCAATTTCACGATGGCTCGCCATCAGCAGATTGCGATGGTGACCAGAAGACGTGCACCAGGCGTTGTGAGCCGACAGAGCACCGCCGGAGATCGCGATGTTCTCACTGACGCCAAAGGTGTAGCCCGCGAGCCGCATACGCTCGCCGGGAGTGCGGCGACCAGGGACTGGCGACATGTGCGAGAAGTAGCCCAATCGCGACATCTCGTCAGCGTGACCTTGCGAGCCTGCGCAGGCACTCTTGACGGTCGCCAACGGTCGGTGGCCGAACATGGCGCGATACTCGTTGGTGATCTTCAGCAGTTGATGAACGGCAGGCGACACCTCTTCCTTGGTTGCTCTGTTGAAGGCCTCGATGCGGCGCCAAGCCGTGCGTTGCCAACGCTCTTCCGGGGTTAGGCAGAAGTTGTGTATGGTGATGACTTGACCGGGCTCCAACGCCTGTGCCCAAGCCATCGGCGCGAGCACCGAGCCGATCGACTCGCCGTCGGGCAACTGCCCGTAGCGCGACATCTGCGTCGCCAACCAATCCAACCGCTGCAAGTCGACGCCTAGCGCCTTCGGCACGTTGAGCTTGGTCGTCGACTTCGACCAAATCGCACGAACCGCTGCCACGCGCACATTGACGTCCGCTTGCACGCGGTTGTATTCGGCGTGCTTGGCACCGGACACTGCTGGCGGCTTGTAGGGGTAGAAGTAGGTGACCTCATCGTAGATCAGGTCCTTCGCATGCTTGCGAGCCGCGTCCAACAGATCGCGTTCGACGACCATCTTGTCGACGTTCTTGCGCGCGGCGCTAGCGTCGACACGCTTCTCGATCTTGGCGAACTCTGCGCGCATCGCATAGCCAAGCGCCTCTGCCTGCAACTCGCCTGCTGCAACGGTTGCAGCCACGAACTTGTTGCCGGCGCTCGGGTCCTTCTTACGCATCGCGGCGGCGAGCTTAGTGATCAGCCTCTTACTGATCTTCTCGAGTTCGATCTGCCGCAGCGACACGAACGCACCCTTGCGCAACACATAGCTGTGGCCGCGACTAGACTCACCGCGCCCGCGGGCGAGCAACAGGTCAATATCGGGCTGCAGCTTGTCGTCTTGGCGCATCACGGCCAACAACACGGCCTCGGCCTCGTCGGCATCGCCGTTCTTGTAGAGCATGGCCGCGAGCCCGAGAGCAACTGGACCTGAGGCCTTGAGTTGCTTGGCAAGACGCTGCAGCGACGTGGCGTTGATTTCGTGCCAGTCGAGCGGCGCATCGCCATCAGCAGAACGGCCGACCAAGCGTTGGCCGTCGACACGCACGAGTTGCACTTCGCGACCGCGACGGTCTTCAACGCTCACCTCGGCGCCACCCTTGACCGCGGCAACGACCGCTTTGTTCCAACCGGACAACTGCGCGGCTTCGTCGGCCTGCGCCAACAGTCGGTCGGCAAACTCGGCATCGCGCGAACGCACGCCAACGGCCGCCTGACGCAACAGCACCGCCTTCTGGGCGAAGTCGCCGTTGTCCTCGGCTTCGCGAACGGCGGCCATATGACCGCGCAAACTCTCAAGCGTTTGCAGTCGAGTTGCGGAATCCAATTCGGTCGCAGCCCCCGGGTTCGGCACCGCCTGCTGCGCCGCCAGTGCTGCCTGCTCGGCAGCACGACTCTTCGCTTGCAGTCGTTCGAGTTCGCTTCCTAGCGTGCCGAACGTCGAGCCGGACGGGAAATTGTGACGCGCCATCTGCAACAACGTCACCGCGTGCTCAAGACGACTTTGCTGTTCTGAGCTGCGCGCTTCCGCAAGCAATCTGCTCATCGCCGCAGCGGCTTGCTCCTGAACTGACTTCTCAGTCGCCTGCAGCTTCCTGACGGCTTCCGGGTTCGCAGCCTGATCAAATGCAGCCTGCACCAACGCCAGTGCTTGCGCAAAGTGGCCATCGTTGCAAAGTCGTTCGATCTCGGCCGTCGCAACTGGCTCCGCATTGGAAGCCGTGCCGCTAACCACAGGGGCAGGTTCACCAGATCCCCCAAGACCAGACCCACCGAGAACGGAATCGCCACTTGCGGGACCATGACCCGCAACGGCCGCCGTCACCTGATCACCACTAACTCCAGCGTTAGGGCCAGCGCTAGAGTTACCGTTAGGACGTGCTGTATTGGCGCCGCCAACATTTGCGGCGATGGCAGCCTCGCGAATGCGTTCGTCGCGCGTGCGCAGCGTCTCGCGCAATCGAGAGCGCAACTTACGGGCGTTGATCTTCTCGTCCGGACTGCCAGCAGCCTCGAGCGACTGCAGCTCCAGCGACCACTGAGCATAGGTGCGCGTATCTTCCGGATCGGTCACCTGCGCGACCAAGTCCGCGTGCGCCGCTTCGAGCTGGTCGATCGAAGCTTCGACCTGATCCAACTTGCGCAAGCGGTCGTCTTCGGCATCGGCCCATTCGCGGCGCAGATTCGCGACTTCTTTGCGCGCTGCAATGACGTTGCCACTGGCACGCGCATGTTTGACGTCACCAAGGCGGCCAAGCACATACGACGAGTCGTCGCCCTGCATCGCCATCAAGATCAGCCCGATCAGCACCACAACGGCGACGAGAATCGGAACTGCCTTGCTGGAACCCTTGACGGGACGACGGGTTCGCGGCGCTCGCGATACACCGCTCGCCAGAACATCTTCTGGACTCGCCGCGCGTGCCACCGTCTTGCCGACGATCATCACAGCGCGTCCAAGTTCGACGCGATCGCCCAGCTGCAACTGCACATCGTACACCTGCTCGCCGTTGACGTGAACTTCCGCTCCGGCCTCAGCGGTAAGACGAATGCCTTGAGAGTGCGGCTCTAGCCGCGCGTGAATTGAGGCCACGCCCGTTTCGCGTAAGCGAACGTGCGCCTTCTCCGCAGCTCCGAGGGAGATCGGTTGATCGCCAAGGGTGTGCAGGAAGGTCTGGCCGGCGTCGAGGATCTGCAGGGTGTACATGCGTCGGCTGGAGCTGGCCCGCAGAAGTGGGGGACTGGGGCGGACCAGGGCAAGCAGTCTAACCGCTCAGCATGCCGGAAGGGACCTACTCCTGCCGGAGCCACAAGGAACCGACCTGACTTTCGGTTCGTTCTGCGTCTTCGACGAGGTCGGTTGCAAACGGTACGCGGGCAATGCGCACCACCGGCATCTCAGCCAAGTAGCGGGCCAAAATCAGGTGCTCCCGGGGAGTCTGGTTGGCGACCACCAGCCATCCGCCCGGTCGCAACGACCGAACGGCGCGCTCCAAGAGGCGGCGCGGACGCAGGCGCGACAGTGGCGCCCCCCACGACAGGCTCGCGTAGGCCGTCAAGAATGGGAAGAACAAGGTCACAACGTCTTGTTCCGGCAGCCGGGCAAACGCCGCGTCAGCGACTTCAAAGCGGACTGTGGCACCGCCGTTTGACGCTGCCGCAGCGCGGGCACGGGCGTGGTCAGCCCGGGAATGGCCATCCCGGTAGATGCCATGGCCATCGAGTTCGAGGCCCCGCAGCACAACGTTTCGCGGGCCAACACCCGGGTCCTGGCCCGCCGCCTCCTGGTGGCGAGCCAACCACTGCGACAGAGCCGCCGCGTAGTAGAAGTCACCACAGCCGAAATCGGCCGCGCGCACGACGGAATCCGGGCCGCACGGCACGACCATCCCGCGAGCCAACGATTCGAGCTGCTCGAGTCGTGCCAGGTTGCGGCAACGCACGTCCGGGGCGGCGCCCTGGTCGAGGTGGGCTAGGTCATAGCGCCGGAGCAAGTGCTCGGCACGTTCCTGCAACTCGTCCCGGCGAGCGGGATCCGCCCACCCAAACGTCGCGGCGCCTGACTTTTGCGCCAACGCCGGTGCCCCTCGGCTCCACCGCAGCAGCGAACGCACGGCGAAGCCGATCTCAATTGCTGGGGCCCGCAGCAGCGCCAGCCCATTCTGCAACACAGTCGGCATGTCGCTGCCATCGACGATTCGGGGGACCCAGCGTTAACCAACGGCTCGCGATCCCGGCTAGAAGTCGAATCTGCGAGTCGGTAAAACCCCAAGCGGCCGTCGCGACACCGATTGGCGCCACGACGGCCGTTCAGGCTTGCACAACCAAACCACCTCGTTGCGAAGCGGCTCGATCAAGCAGGGCGAAACAGACCAGCCGGCCTAATTGCCGAGCGTGCCTTCGACGCCGTTCGACGTCAGCAGGTTCGAACCATTCGTCGCGGTCAGGCAGATCGACTGCGCGGTCAGCACCGAACCGACCAGGGCCGCATTCGGCGGGATCGACAGGCTCGTCACCGCAACACCACCAGCCGCAGGGGAGGTCACGCTACCGAGAATCGTGTTGATGTAGACACTGCAGGACGGGTCAGCGTTACCGAACACCAAGGTCAACGGAACGTTGAGCTGCGCGTTGCCGAAGAACGTGATCGCGATCGGCGAAACCGGATCGACGTTCGACGTGGTGATGTCCCAGTTGCCGCCGAGGGTCGGGGCGTTGCTGTCGAGGGTGAGCGGGACCGCGCCCACGTCCGCAACCGTGACCGTGCTCGGCAGAGCAACCGACAGGTCGAGGGCATCGACACCTGCACCACTGCCAGCCGTGTAGCCAAACAACGGAGTCTGCCAAGCCGCCGTACCACCGTAGCTCATGTTGTCGTATACGATGGTGCAATCGCCGGTGGCGAGGGTGAACTGGTATTGGAAGGTATCCGTCGTCGCGGCGTTGTACGGGGTAACCGCTTCCCACGTCACGTAGACGATGCCGGCGATTTCTTCGGCGACGATTTGGCCGCCAACGTTCGGGCTCCAGTCGTACCACGGGCCGCAGATCGTCGGCTCGGTGAAGGCCTCGAACTCAGCCGCGGACGGCGAGTAATCGGCACCCGGGGCCGGCTGGTTCGCCGACATCGAAATGAAGCCGTTGGTGCAAACCGTCAAAGCGCCGGTCGTGCCCCCAACAGTCGGCATCGGGGTCGACAACGTAACGATGCCATAGGCATCATCGCCGGACGCGACAATCACACCGGCCGTCGGAGCAACGTAGACGCCCGGGATCGCATCCAGGATCGTGTATGAGTTGCCGGTGCGCAGGAACGTGATCGCGCTACCCGTGCCACCAATGTCTTGCGTGCCGATAGCGAACAGCTCGAAGGCGCCGGTGTTGATTTCCGAGCAGCCAACGCCGTAGGTGGTCTTGCTGGCGCAACCGATGCTCAACGAAACCGGAACGTAGCCCGGCGCCGTCGCAATCATCGTCAGGCCTTGACCGGCGAGGTCAAACGTGCCGCCGGGGAACTCTTCGTATGCCATGTCGGTGGCGATCGGGAGGCCAGCCGAGAGGTCTTCGCTGGCGGCCGGAGTGCCCACGCCGAAGCCGGGAGCCGTGCCAACGATCAGGTTACCCGTATGCAGGATGTTACCGTCGTAGTTGAACTGGATCTGACCGGTCGAGTCCAAGACCATCTCCAGGCTGAAGATTTCCGTGCCGCCATACAGAATGGCGTTCACCCAGGTGATCGTGCACTGATTGGCAACGCTGGTGTCGACCATGAGGTCGGCGGTGTTGGCCGCTACCAAGTTCAGGTCCGTCCAATACGGCGCGATGCGGGGATCCTGGGTATCAAACTCGACGACCGAGGCCGTGAAGTCCGCAATGGTCAGGGTCGGCGTGCCATCGGAGAGCCACGCGTAGCCGTTCGAGCATGGGTGGATAAACTGGAGCGCTCCGCCCGCAAACGGGAAGAGAAAGCCCATGTCTATGCCGGCGCCCGCGTTCGCAACGAAGTCATCGCCGTTGCCGAAGCTTGTGGCGGTAGTGGGAGCAGAAATGCACTGACCAATTAAGGCCGGGGCGACGAGTGAAAGGGCCAAAGACCCTAGTAGCTTGTTCATGGGCGAAGCTTTGAGAGACGGTAGACGAAGGCTGGCGACTGCAGACGCGATCCCCGTCGCAATCGTCGAGAGAGCCCTCGCGCGGAAAACCAAACGAGAGCTAACAATGGTATTCCTCCACGCCAATCCTGCCTACTAGAGGAATGGCAGTTTCGCGCATTGGAGCGCGGGATTGGAGCGGACTTTATCGATGCACCGCATGACCGCAGATCGCTCGCGAGTTCGTACGTGATCGGAGAGGCCCGAAGTGCTACTGCCACCGAGGAATAGCAGCGGCAGCATCCGGGAATGCAATTTCTCCTCACCGCAACGAGTCAACGGGAACGCTTACCGCGGCGTCTCAGGGAACTTCAAGTACGGCAGCTTGACGCCGTCGAACTCGAAGTTGTCGATGCGCAATTCCGGCGGCGGCTCAAAGCCACGGCCACCTTCGAACGCGATCAGGTCGTTCTGCTCAACACCGTCACCGGAGACACCGAGTGCGCCGACAAGTTGCATCACGCCGTTGCCGTCAGCCTTGTAGAGCGGCACCGATCCCGGGAAGAACGTCAGGCCGTTTTGGTAGCCGGGATCTGCGAGGGCGTTGCCCCAACGATCGACCTGAGTCGGCAGTTGGTTAAGCAGCGCCAGGTTGTAGAGCGGGCCTGGAGCTGTGTTGCCAGGAGCAGGCGTGAAGTTGGGCAGGTCCGCGATGTAATCGGCTTGGCTAAACGTGCCGCCGATTCCTGGTGGGTAGAACGGCTGCGACAAGAATCCGAGCGTTCTAGTCGTTAAGGCAATGCCGCGATTCTGACCGGTGGGGTCCGTCGGGAAGCCACTCCACTGATCGCCGAATGGGAACGGTAAGACGCCATTGGTCGTCGCGGTAGCAAAGGGCCCCCCAGGCTGACAGTAGTAGACCGTCGATCGCGCCTTGGCCGGCACCACGTCAATGGCGTCGCAGAGCGTGTCTTCCATGCGGAAGTGCGCGAGGATCAGGCCCCGGTTGTCGACGATTGTAGCAATCACACGGGCCGCGCTACCGAGCGGCAGACGCACCTGGGCGCGGGTAATATCAGCACTCGCGACGACCTGGTTGATGATCGTTCGAACGTTGTTCTGGGTAAGGCCACCAACCGCGTCGTTCGTCGGCAACGGCAGGTCGGCGGCTCGCGGACCAATCAGATAGCCAAACGGGTCCGGTCGACCATCGCGCGTTCCGAAGCCGCCGAAGTTGGTGATGAAGCCACCAAGGGCACGCGGGAAGACGCTCGGGTTGCGATCCTCAGGGCGCGTCGTCTGCTTCACGTATGGAAGCGTGATGCCGACGATCGTGATCTGGCCATCGAACGGGATGCCGTCGAAGAAGAAGTTCTCATCACCGATCGCCCCGGTGCCCGAAGCCCCCTGGATCGCGGCGAACTCGGCTTCCTCGACGTTGGGCTGTGGCTGAGGAACGGCGGTCGAATCCAGCACGTAGACGCCAACCCCACCAACGAGGCGCGGCACGCCGTTGGCGTTGGCTTTGAACAACGGGACCGCGCCCGGCAGCAACACAATGCCAGCTGTCGGGTCGAAGTTGGGGTCGCCGACGAAGAGACCAGCCGCGAAATCCGCGTTGGCCGCCGCGATGCTGCGCGAGGGCAGGAAAAAGCGGTTGTTCAAATCCGCCGTAGCTGGATCCGCACCCGGGTCCTCAGGAAACCCAACGATCGTTTGGTTCCGGTTGAAGAACGTCTGCGTGGCCGTGGTGTTCTCGGCAGTCGGGAATCCCGGCGTCGGGTCCGCGATCCAAGCCCCGCGATTGGTCGAGTTGATCTGCCAGAGCGGCGCCGGCGGGGTGCCGGCAACGCCGGAGATCCGGCGGCGCGGCGGGATCACGCTCGTTGCGTCGGCGCCGGCGCCGGCACTAATCGGAAGCTGCGAAGCGATGAACTCCGAGGCAAACGTCGGCGGGAAGTGGAATGCGCCCAAGGTCTCGACGGTGCGCGAAGACAACGGCGCCTGGCTGTTGGAGAAGAACGACGTCGTACGCGCAAGACCGACAGCGATATTGGCGGCGTCGTCATTGAGTTGGCCACCGCCGACGATCGTACTGTAGACACCGAGGATGTCGCCCGTCCGCGCGGTGACAGCCACGTGCATGTTTGGCGAGTCGATCGATGCGACAGCACGCTGGATGATGAGATCCACTTCGAACGCCGTCAGCGCAATCGCGGGCCCCTGCGTCACGAATCCGACCGGCAGCGACGTGACCTTCGCGTCACACGAGGTCAAGCCCACACCAGTGGCGGTCAACAGCACGGCCGACAGACCGAGCACCACACTGCGTCGCCCGAGCGACGCCTTTTGAGAGGATGCGGACATGGCTACCAGGTCGTGATGATGTTGGTGAACACGTTGTAAACGACATCGCTAGAGTCGTAGACGCGAGCGAAGCCATCGTCGGGGAACAGCGCCGAGGCGCCGAACTGGAGGATGACGTTATTGGTCAGAAACGGTCGGTATTGCGTTCCCAGGAACACTTCCGTGCCGATCGATTTGGCGATGTCGTCAGCCTGCAACAAGAACTCTAGCGTGTTGGTCTTGTCGAAGCGCAGGTAGGTGAAGCCGACTTGCGCACGCCACCTCGGCGTCAATTCCGCATCGACCGCGCCACCAATGAGCAGCACGCCGGGGTTGACGAAGTTCGCCTGGCCCTGGGTCTTGCTGGTCTGCAAGTCGGCGAGCGAACTGCCAGGCTGGGTCAAGCCGGTGCCGACCAGCTTGAGCGCCTGCGAGTTCCAAAACGAGAACTGGCCACCGCCAAAGTTCGGCGCGTCAACGATGGCGTCAAAGCCGTTTGCATCCCCATCGAGTGGATCGCTGTCGCCAGATGCGTAGAGGAAGAACGCGCGCGGACGCCACCAATCGATGTCGTAGGAAATTTCCAACGCGGCAAAGCGTGCGTTGATATCCACCTTCTGAGACGCGATTTCGTTTTGTGATTCCTCACCGAACACCTGGTAGAGGGCGTGGGTGATGTTCCAACGACCAAAGTGACCTTCACCGGCCCAACCAAAGTAGTACGCGTCGATCTTGTTCGTGCCGTCCTGACCGAACGTGCCAACCGGCTTCGGCGAGATCAGGAAGTTGTTGTCATCGAACTCCACCCCGCGACGGTCCGCGTTGTAGTGGAACGACGCCGAGCTCGTGTAGCCGAGCACCGGGAAGTCCTGGCGATAGACGTTGGCGACAAACACCGTCTGGTCACGATCCTCGTAGCGGTTGAGCTGCGAGTTGGTGTCCTTATCGAGCTGGTCGAAGACCGCGACGTTGTATTGCCACTTGTTGTTGTCAGCGTTGCCAAAGAAGCGCACGCCGAGGTTGGTGTCTTCGAAGATGAAGCCGCGGAAATCACTGCGGAACGGCAATACCCCGATTTCGACACTGGCGAAGTCGTAGCGATCCGACAGGTCGAACAAGTGGTACTCGAGGAACACCTCCTGCAACGTGACATCGCCGCGCTGCCTGCTCGTGCCCTGCGACGGGTCGATTACCACGCCACCAACCTCTTCGATGTCGAGCCTGGTGTAGTTGAAAACCGGCGTAATGCGAATCCGCCAATCCACCGGTTTGAACGCTTGCTGGCCACGGAACAGGTCAAACGACAATGCCAGATCGTCCTGCATGAACGTCTGCTTGCCGTCGCCGAAGAACGTCTGTGCAACCGGCCCTGGACCGGTAATGCCCGAGCCAGTCGGCACTTCACGCGTCTCGTAGAACAACCGGTTGGTCGCCGTAAACGCGAAGAACAGGTCCTCGGTGCCAAACACCGGAAAGTCCCCCTTCAGAGCATTCTGGCGGTATGGGTTCCAGGCGCTGGCGCGTTCGTTGATCGAGTAATCCGGTGGCTCGATGCCGCCGATAGCACGACCGGGCGCGAACCAACGCGACCGGATCGGATCGAAGTCGCGCGGAGCCAGTGGAGTACCGGGAGCCTGCGAATTACCACCTTGCTGGCAGGGAACGACCGCGACCAAGGCGACTGCGGCGCACATTCCGGACAGCAGGTGCTGCCGAGAACGGCCGAACCAACACAAGAGTTTGGGCTTGGGTGACAACCGCATTGCGAGTTAGATTTTTCTGCAACGAAACCGACGCGTCATCCGATCCTAATGGGCACATTCCGACCGAGAGCCATTGCATTGGAGCGATGCTGGCTTTGCCATGGAAGAACTTTCACAGCCGATGTCATGGGAGTTTCCCGTCTCACGTGTTCCAACCCAAGTTGCTTGGCACTAACATCCTCCCGCAGTCTTAATGCCACGCTTTCAGCTGCTCGTTCGCGAACCCGGCCACGAGCCGAGGTGTGTTCCACTCGGCGACCCGATAATCGTCGGGCGGTCCCGTAACGTCGACTTAACGGTTGAGGATGAAGAGGTCGGCCGCAAGCAATTCAAGATCGGCGTGACCTCCGGGTTCGTGGTCTTGGAAGGGCTCGGCGCCACCAACCCAACCCGAGTCGATGACAGCATCATCAAGGCCGGCGAGAAGACGACGCTGCCACCTGGCGCAAGGATCCTGGTCGGCAAGACCGAGTTCGTCCTCGAATCAGCGGACAAGACCGAAGATCGACCTCCCGCACCGCTGGACGTTGTCGAGAACACGATGGTGGCTGGCGTTGGCCTAGGCGGGCGTCCAGGTGCTCCAGCTGCAGTGCCTCCAGCTGCAGTGCCACCAGCTGCAGTGCCACCAGCCGACGTGCCGGCAGCCGACGTGCCAATGAACACAATGGAGTTCCAATCGCCCGGTCGCCCGGGCGGTGCCTCTCCAAAATCGCCGCCGCCGCCGCCGCCGCCGCCTGAGGCTGCGGCGCCAATGAACACGATGGCTTTTCGGCCGCCAGGCCTCGCTGGCTCGGCACCGGTTCCGTCGGGCTCTCCGGGCAAGCCAGTTGGTGGCGACACCTCGCCAGGTCGCCCACCGAGGCCGCCAGCTAACCCGGCACCAGAGACTGGCGAGTTCGGACAAACCATGGCCAAAGGGTTCCGTCCGGGAGCCCCGGGAGGCGCCGCGAAACCTCCGATGCCGCCACTGGCGCCTCGCACGCCTGGGCCAGCCCGACCAGCACCTCAGGCGCCACCGCCGAAGGCAGCCGCTCCAACGGCACCAGTCGCACCCGCACCAGTCGCACCCGCACCAGTCGCACCCGCACCAGTCGCTCCGGCACCAGTCGCTCCGGCACCAGCCGCTGCTGCACCGGCCGCTCCAGCACCAGCCGCCCCCGCCGCCGAAGGCATCTCAGCCAAGCCGAAGACCGTTGCCGTTCGACCCAAGGACATCTCTCTGCCGGCAACCACAGCGGCCGCCGGTGACGACCTCGAGTCAATGCTGCATCAGTCGACGCCACGATTGTTCGTCAAAGGCGAAGGCTTGAAGCGCCCAGTTCGCCTGATGAAGGCGATCAATAAGATCGGTCGCGCCGAGACCGCCGACGTGCTGCTGCCACACGAGTCGGTTTCGGAGCAACACGCCGAGCTTTGCTTCGATGGCAAGAACTGGACGCTGACCGACAGCGGCAGCACCAACGGTTGTGTTGTCGACGGCCAACACCTTCGCGGCTCAGGGCAAGTCGTGCGGCGCAACGCGCTGATCAGCATCGGCAGCTTGAGCCTGATCTTCCTGTGCGTCAGCAAAGACACTGCGGGCCAAGATCGACGCGACGAAGAACGTGCGCTGCAACTGCTCACGAAGGGCGGCCGCCTCGACAAGGCCACAGCCAACGAAATCCGCCAGATGGCGAGTGCCGAGGCGAGTCACTCGATCGCGGAAATCGTCTTGCGCGACACGCCATTGGCACCAGTCGACTGGGCCAATGCGGTTGCGACGGCACGTAGCAAGGTTTCGTTCTTCGCGCGCATCATGCGCATGCTCACCGGTCGGAAGTAGGGAGACGGAGTCCGTGGACCGATGAACCTGGGCTTCCTTCGTTCTTGGCACGCTATCGCCGCAGTGCTCGTGGTCGCCGCATTCTTTGCATGGCATACGATCGCTCCAATGCCATTCGGCGACCGAGCCGACGACAACGTCTGGTTCTTGCTGACGACTGGCTGGTTCGCCGTCGCCGCCTACATCGTGCTCGCGCTCTATGCCGCGCGACGCGCCGCTCACCGGCTGCGACTAAGCCCCGAGTTTGCTTGGGAAGCCAAACTCTCAGAGCTGGAGAAGGCGCAGACGCTATTGACCGAACTGCAGAACCGCATCACGCGCCGCGAAATCAACGGCAAGTCCGCGGTCAAGAAGGCCGCCCGCGAGATCCTCGTCAAGACAGGCGTGCAACGCGTGCTGCGCATCAACACGCAGAAGGATGGGCGCGCGCTCGGCCTGCTACGACTCGACGTGCAACCGCGCAACGCTCTCGGCCGCATGTCGTGTTGGCTGTCGGCGCACGTCTGGTATGGCGTCGCAGCCGCGTTGCTGGTTTGGTTTCACGGCGGTGGTCGCTGCGGCACCACGATGGGCCTCGCGCTCAACGCACTCAGCTACTTCGTGATCGGCAGTGGCTTGATCGGCGCGTTCTTCTGGGCGTTCGGCCCAACCTGGCTAACTCGCGCCGAACGTGAGTTGACGATCGAGAAGGCGTTCTCACTGCGCGAACACTTCGACCGCAAAGTCACCGCTGCCGAACAACTGCTAGCTAGCGCACCCGATCGCAAGCAAACGGCAATGGCGCAGATCAGCGGACTCGAACAGCGCGTCGCAACGGCCAAAGCTGCCGCCGGTGATGGCAAAGACAAGAAGCTCAAGAAGGCGGTCAAAGACGCGGAGAAGGAGCTCAAGAAGGCGCAAGGTGACGTCAAGGCGATCGACAAGGAAGTCGCCACGTTGCCAACCGACATCTCGATCCTGCAAGGCCAGCGCGGTCGCGTGCGCAAGGAAGCCGCGCGGCTTGACCGCTATCGCACGCTACTGCGCGGCTGGCGCATTCTGCATGTTCCCTGTTCCGTCGTGCTATTGGCGCTAGTCGCCGTACACGTCATCAGCATCTACTATTACTAAGCCATGACCGCTGCCGCAGACCAGGTCGACGCGTTGCTCGCGATGCCGCTCTTCGCCGATGTCGACGAAGACCTGCTCGATGGCTTGCGCGTCGAAGCGCAGATCACGGATGAGACCTTTGCGTGGGAACCCGGCGCGGCGCCGCGGGAAGGCCTGCTGCAGTTCCTCGAACTGCACGACGAAGAAGACATCGTCACCCAAGGTACGCTGACGACGCAGTTCGTCATGATCTTGCACGGTCAGATCGACGCGGTGCAGGCACGAGTCGGACGCGAACCGTACCGCCACAAGACCTGCGGACCCGGCGACTGGTTTGGCGAGATCACGACGTTGTCGCATTCGCCGGCGTTGGCGACCTATCGTGCCCACGGCGAAACGTTAGTTGCGGTGATCGAAGCGCGCATGTTCCAGCGCCTCTACGCCGAAGACGACACATTCAAGGAACGCATCGACGAGGGCTACCGCGACAACCTGCCGTTGCACTTGCGCTTGTCAGCGTTGTGCCGCGACCTCGACGACGCGGCAATCACCGCACTCGAACAACAAGCCGAACTCGTCAGCTACGAAGATGGTGAGGTCATCATCGAAGCCGGTGACGACGCCGATTCGGTCTTCATCGTGCGCGCCGGCGGCCTGAGTAGCTTTGTGGAAAGCAACGGCGGTGAGCGCACGCTCGGCTTCTACAAGAGCAACGCCTCGTTTGGTGAACACTCGCTGCTGAGCGAAGCATCGACATGGGCGGCGAGCTACCGCACGTTGATGCAAACGTCGCTGATCAAGCTGCCCAAGAAGGCCATGGCGCAGCTTTCGGACGATTCACGCATGGGGCTCGTGCGCGCCGCCAACCGCTTGATCGGCAGCGACGACGCGAGCAATGCCCAACAAGGCGACGCCAATGATGTCGGTTCGCGCACCGTGCTCGACGAACTGTTCGTCATGGTCGAACGCGAGTCAGTCAAGGGCGGGCGCGCACTGGTCATCGATCGCCAGAAGTGCGTGCGCTGCAACATGTGCATCGAGTCCTGCGAGGCCGTGCACGACGACGGCATCGCGCGCCTCAGCAAGGTTGGTACACCGATCGCGACCGACGAGATGCTGATCACCGCGTGCTATCACTGCGAAACCCCGCAGTGCATGTTGTCGTGTGAATACGGCGCCATCCGCCGCGACCCGCAAGGGCGTGTGCGCTTCGAATACGACAATTGTGTTGGCTGCGCGGGCTGCATCGAAGGCTGCCCTTACGGAGTGATTCGACTGATCGAGTCGAAGCCGCCACCGAAAGCGCAGCCATCGTTCTTCCAGAGCTTACCATTGATCGGCAAGCTGTTTGGCGAACCAGAACAGCCACCCGTTGCCGTCGTCGCAACGGACGACAACGGCGAACCGGTCAAGCCGCGCTCGGTGGGCGCCGGCGGCAAAGTCTCACCAGTCAACGGCAAGACGATCAAGTGCGACCTGTGCGCCGGCTTGCCGTTTGAAGCCTGCGTCTACAACTGCCCGACGACTGCGATCCTGCGCAAAGAACCGCAAGACCTGTTCGAGCGAAGGAGCGGTCTCTAATGGTTCGCACTCGCATCGAAGTCCAAAACGGCAACGACGAACTGAGCTTCGACTCCGGCCTCGTCACGATCGGTGGCCGCACCGGCGTCAATGTTGTGCTTCGCGATGTGATGGTCGCCGACCGCCACTGCGTGATCACCTACGAGGACGGCTTCGTGCTTCGTGATACGGGTTCGGTCACCGGCACGTGGGTCAATGGCGAACGCGCTGCGCCTGCCGCCAACCTAGAAGACGGCGCCACGATCATCATCGGCACCAGCAAGTTGCACGTGTCGATCGGGACCGACGACGGCACGCAGGTGCTGCAACTCAAGAGCGACCCGCAGAGCTTCTGGTGGAAGAAGCCTGGCAAGGGTGCATTCGACAACGACCCGGACCAACTCGCCTACACAGAAACGAAGTTCGGCCGATTCCCGGCGCTGCGCCTCGGCAACCGCATTGCGGTGATCGTCGGGGGTGCCGTGCTGGTGGCCGCGACCATCCTGTCGTCGGTTATGGAACCGCTGGCCGACCCCGGTCCACTGACTCCGCCACACGCGCGGGTGACGACCGTCGCGCTGAACGATCCATCGGTGCACAAGGGCTTCATCCAAAAGTGCGTCGAACTGTCGGGTGCACAAGGCTGCAACGTCTGCCACGAAACTGGCAACGGCACGCCTGAGAGCAAGTGCGTGCAATGCCACGGTCTCGAAGGGGAGATGGCTGCTGAAGGCTCGCTCCGTCATCCGTACCACAAAACTGTGGAGGGCAAGGACCAGGTGATCGACTCGCAGTTCTGCGTGCGGTGCCACACCGATCACAACCCATCGGAATCGCTCAAGCAGCCGATTGCCAAGAGCCTGATAGGCAACTGCACCGAGTGTCACGATGCTGGCACCGGCAACCTCGACCGCGTGAAGTTGGTGCTGCCAGAAGCGCAATTGAAGGGCTTCGAGCCACTCGCATTCCCGCACGACAAGCACATCGACGAAGAGATCGGCTGCGACGTGTGCCACCAGCCAGATCCGAAGGTTGTCGCCGATCGCGAACGCGGTGTGGCCGACAATCCGTCGCGTCGCGACTTTGCGATGGTGAAGTATGCGATTTGCGCCACATGCCATGTCGCTGGCGCAAGCAACGCGCTGGTCGACATCACGGCCGAGCAACGCACGAAGTGGACGCCGGAGAATCTGTGGACCGTCGATTGGCACGGTGTCGAGGACCCGGCCAACTGTGCCAAGTGCCACGCACCGAGCGACGACAACGACCCGACAGTGTTTGGTCCCGGCATGAAGGAAGTGATGCGCGGCGAATACTCGACCGAGCTCTACAGGGAAGAACGTGCCCGATTCACCGTCACCGCTCGCTCGCACAGCGAACAGTTCTTGAAGCATTCCGACGGACAAGCGTGCACGAAATGCCACCTCGACGGCAAGATCGCCGAACAGCCCGCGAGTAAGCCATCGCGCACGTTCTGGCACGCATTGCACGTCACAAAGGGCTCCCTGACCCCGGATGATTCCCTGCCGCTGAATAACCCAGCGTCGGCTGCAGCGATCAGCGAGGAACCAAAGGCCGGCTGCATCTCATGCCACAAGACGCTTGGGAAACCGAGCGCAAACAGACTCACGCCAGGCCCCTACACATGGCCAGATGACGACGATTCGCGCGCCGCTTGCACCAAGTGCCACAGGGACGGCCAGCAAGCAGTGCCGCCTGTACCAAAACCCATCCAGTCGAGGGCCAAGCTCCGCGCCGTGGCCGACTTCCCCCACGACGTGCATGTTGGCAGCGACTTCTACGGCAAGAAGGGCTCGCTGGAGCAAGGCTGCTTTGCCTGCCACAAGTTCAGCGCACAAACGGCCGACGCGCCCTTCCGTCAAGTTCCGCTGACGCTAGAGGGCGCCGCGGACTGCACCAAGTGCCACGGTGGCCACGACGAGATCGCCGGCGGTGACTGCCAGAAATGCCACCCGGCGGACAACGGCTTCAACTCGTTCGCCACGCAGACCGGCCAGATCAAACCGAGCTTCCCGAAGCGCCTGTGGCCCGCGCCCAACGGCTTCAGCCACTTGTCGGCTGGCCACACGGGTAAGGACTGCGCTATATGCCACAAAGACACCGGCATCGCCAAGGCCGAAACGCTGCAAGCCGTGAGCGTCCCAGACGAGACTGCTAACGTCTGCCGCGAATGCCATCTGCAGAAGCAGTTCCACTGGCGCTAGCCGACGTCAGCCGCCCCGGTAATCTGCGTACTGTGCCCGGTGGCGGGGCTAGCCCTTGGATTTTCGGCCGGGATAGTCGCTGAATAGACTGCCGAAGAATTTACGGGTGCCTTTTGAGCTAGGCATTTTACGGAGCTCCTTCATGGCCTCTTTGCCCGCCGAACTACTGACGGTAGGGTCCCAGCCACTTACCGCCGTCCAATGACAGCGTAGGCAATCCTTAGCCTCAGTTGTGCTCTTGCCGAGGCCCCCGACGTCAGCGTGCACGCCAAGGTTGACTGACGCATAGAGGTGACGATTGCCGGTCGGCACCCGGATCGCCGCAAACTTGCCATCCTTGTCCTCCCGCGTGTGGCACTCCGTGCATTCGCTGCCAGCAGGATGGAATTGGCTCTGCACGAAGCCAGCGAACACCGTCTGGGTAGCGAGGTAACGGTCGTCGGACGCGGCGGCGGGAGTTCCCTTAACAGGCGGCACCGATGCAACCTGCGCCCCATCCTTGTCCTCGTGATGGCAGCGGATGCAACTTGCGACCTCATTGGTCAACAGTCGCTCAGGCGGACGCTTAAGCGGAACAATACCTGGAACAACTTCGTGCTTGTGACATTGGTTACATGCCAATGCCGCCGGCTTGGTGAGCATGTTGCGACCATCACCTGCAGACTCATGGCACTCAGTGCACGACTGCCCCGCTTGCACGTGTCGTCCGTGAGGGAACGCGACGACTTCGATATTTTTCGGCTTCGCCTTCGGCTCGAGTTGCACGGTGACGTCGCCACCCCAGTGACACGTTGCGCACGACTTCAGCGAGTAGGTCAGGAAGTCATCGCCCGCCAAGGCCAACGAGTTCGCCGCCTTCCCGGCCGACTCGTGACACTGGGCGCAATCCTCCTTCGTCGGCTCGGCGGACAGGTGCGTCTTGTGGGTAAAGGCCTTCTCGATCAACCGAGTAGGTAACTCAGGAACAACGGCGCGGTGACACTCATTGCATTCCTTCTGCAGCGACTTGACGTCACGCCCTTTGCCGTAATCGATTCCCTTACTCGTGATGTGAGGATGCGTCTGCCCTTGGAACACGAACGTGCGTTCAGTCCAGCGCTGCACCGACTCCTTCGGTCGCAGGCCAGCCATGTCTGGCTTGCCGAGTTCGTGACACGCAGCGCAGTCGCGCCATCCCGTGCCACCGTTGGACGAGTGCAGCGGCGGCATCTCCGTCGAGTCCTTCTGCTCGCCGGTCTGCCAGCCTTCGACCGTGTGGCACTTCACACAATCCGAGTAGGTGTGCTTGCTCGTCTTATCACCGAACGGGAAGTCGCGCGCACTCAAGCCCGCCACTTCCGGCGCATAGACGTGGCACGCCGCGCATTGCTGCCCCTTAATGTCGGTGTAGGCCTGATCGCTTGCGATCTTGTCCTTGCGCTCACCGCCAGGTGGCAAGAACCCGAAGTGATCCGAGTGTGCAAACGTGCCCAGTGACCACAGTGGCTGCAGTGCGGTCGTATTGATTGGCGGCTTCGGCTGCACGGCTGTGCGATCTTCATCGCTAATGTGGCATGTCTTACAGCCATCGGTAGGAATGATCCCGGTACCGACTTCGGTTGCACCCGCAGTTCGAATATCCGTGTGGCACGCAGTGCAAACCAACTCCTGCTTGGCGCCGACACTAGTGTTGATGTGGTCGGCGTGATCGAAGTCGCCACTCGGCGGCAGCGGGAACGTGTTAACGCCGCCCTTCGGACCGGCAAACACCGAGTCAAGTCGCTTTGCGTATGCTTCGTAGGCTGCGGCGTCGGCTGGCGGGGTGAAGGCGCGCTGCAACCCAACGACCTTGGCGAGTGCTTCATCCTCGATGCCATCTAGCCATGAGAACTTGCTTACGACGTCAGAGGTCACCGTGTTCCCGTGGCACTTAGCGCAGGACGCGGGGCCGGTCTGGATCGGCATGTCCGCAAACACATCCTTATCGTAATGGCACTCGCGGCACGCGAGCATGCCGTGCGTGTAGTGCCGGAACGCCGGACTGGTGCGGGTCGCGTACGCGCTCAGGTCATCCTTCCACTCCCCCTCAAACGGGGGGCGCAGCTCGCCAGTTCCTTGGTGGCAGTGCTGACACTCAACTTGCGGGCTCGAATGCGGGTTCTCCGGAGTGAACCGATGACAACCGCGGCAGTCGCGGAACACTTCGACATTGTTCAAACTAACCCAGCCGGGATTGACGTGTTTGGAATGCTCAAACGGCTTGACCGGCTTCTGCCCCTGGCCTTGCGGCGCAAGCAGCCCGGCAACCAACGCGGGTTCGCCCGCCGCTGCGCGCGACGCATCCAAGCTCGTCGCAGCGATGGCAGCGCAGGCCCACAGAACGACAATTCCAGCGACTAGCCTGGCGTGCATGAGGACCTACTTACCCTTCGGGCGAATCTTGACGGGGCCGCGAGCGATGGCCTGACAGGCGAGGCGACAGTTTGGTTCATCGAGCTTGCCGCCCAGCTTCTTATTGGCCTTCTTGATGGTGTTCTTCTCACGCGAGGAAGCCTCGCTGAGATTGTTCATGCCTTCGAGAACGGTCACGACGCACTTGCCGCAACTGCCGCCACTGTCGTCCGGCTCGTCCTGGTCCCAACACTCCCACAAGGTGCCACAGGCGCCATCGATGCAGCTGCCTTCGTCGGTCGCGACACTCGCGTCCGCCATGTAGCTGATCATTGGCAAGTCATCGTCACCCGCGGCCGAGATCTCGGTGCCGTCTTCTTGGACGATCACCGGATCGCCCGCAGGCGCGGTCGGCGGCGGCGTGGCGGGAGCGGGCTCGGCGGCTGGTGCTGGTGCCGGTGCTGCTGGTGCTGGTGCTGGTGCTGGTGCTGCCGGTGCT
>JBNMND010000042.1:0-26048 GCA_051274975.1 Planctomycetota bacterium
GTTGATCAAGCTTGGTATGAGCAGCAGTGAGGTGCTGGCTCGCTTTGCCGCCGAACGGCAGGCCCTTGCCTTGATGGACCACGCATCGGTGGCGCGGATCTTTGAGTCTGGTGCGACGGAGTCGGGACAGCCGTTCTTTGCCATGGAGTTGGTCGATGGCCTTGCGATTACGCAGCACGCCGACAAGCATCGGCTTTCGACGCGCCAGCGCATCGAGCTGTTCTTGCAGGTGTGCCATGCGGTGCAGCACGCGCACGGCAAAGGCGTCATCCACCGCGACCTCAAACCAGCCAACATCCTGGTAGCCGAAGTGGACGGTCAGGCGATCCCGAAGGTCATCGACTTCGGAATTGCGAAGGCGACCGAACGGGGCCTGACAGCCGACTCGCTGCATACCGAGTTGGGCCGCATGATCGGTACGCCCGAATACATGAGTCCGGAGCAAGCTGGGTCAAGCGGTGCCGACGTCGATATTCGTACCGACGTCTATTCGCTCGGGGTCTTGCTCTACGAGTTGTTGTGCGGCAGTACGCCGTTTGCCCGCCATCAGTTGCGCAAGGCAAACTACGCCGAGGTCCTGCGGGTCATTCAAGAAGTCGATCCGCCACGACTGAGTAGTGCGTTGGCAGACCGCTTGGATCCAGCGCATGACGATCGTGGCAGCGAGGACCTTCGTGCCCGCAAGCGCGCGTTGGCGGGTGACCTGGAGTGGATCACCGCCAAGGCCCTCGAGAAGGATCGTTCGCGCCGTTACGAAACCGCCAGCGAGTTGGCCGCCGATCTCGAACGCTTCCTTGCCAACGAACCCGTGTCCGCCCGGCAACCGACGGCGAGCTATCGCTTGCGCAAGTTCGTGCGCCGCAATCGTCTGATGACGACGGCGCTCGCCAGCATCGCCGCAGCCTTGCTCATCGCGGTGTTTGGCATCCTCTGGGGATTGCTGCGCGCCCAAGGCGAAGTCGAGCGATCGCAAGCAGCGGTGCGATTGCTCGGCGAGGTCTTGGAGATTGCCAATCCCGATGTGACCAACAATCGTGCTGCGACCCTGGCCATCCTGGCCCGCGTGGAAACGGGTGTCGACGTCGTCCTGACCGGTGATGTGAATATCGAGCAACTCGTTCGCCGTACCATGGGCACGACCTACTGGGGGCTTGGCGAACTCGTGCCTGCGGTCGAGCAGTTGTCGGTTGCCTATGCATTGGCCAAACGCAATCCGGCAACTAGCGCCATCGAGCTGC
This sequence comes from Planctomycetota bacterium, assembly GCA_051274975.1. Classification (GTDB taxonomy): domain Bacteria; phylum Planctomycetota; class UBA1135; order UBA1135; family UBA2386. The sequence continues at coordinate 1,239 of JBNMND010000042.1, forward strand.
ACGAGATCCTCTGGGCCTATAGTTGGGTGCAGTGGCAAACAGGTCGGACGGAGCCATTGGGGCTTTGGCAGGAGCAGTGCCTCCAGGTGACGGACGTCTTCTTGGGCGAGACTGATGAGGGCGTGCCCAAGAAGACTCGCGATCGCGTTCGTAGGTTGACGTGGCTGGTATTGAATTCGCAGCGAAGAAAGATCGCTGCGGCAGACTATCTGGCGTGCGAACCGCAAGTCGCCAAGGGTGCGGAGCCTTCTGCATTGTTGGTCTGGCGCGCCTACGCGGACTGGCTGGTTGCCTGTGGGGATGGGGCATCTCTTCAGCAAAAGGATCACGCGGTTGGGCGTGAACTGGTGCAGCAGGCCATCAACATCTACCAAGAGGCTTGCCGTCTCACGGAGAGCAATTCACGCATCGCACTCGCCAACGAGATGCTGCTGGAGATTGCAGATCGTGCTGGCAAGCACGAAGAAGTCATCTCTTTGGCCAAGGATGCCTTGGAGCGTTCTGTTCGAGCACTCGGTCCCAGCCATTGGTTTCCGGAGATCTTCCGTGCGTGGCTTGGCAGCTCTTTGGTTCGCACCGAAAAATATAAGGAAGCTGTCCCGCACCTTGTCGCCAGCACTTCCGTGCTTCGGCGTGTGCTTGGACCGACGAATCACCTGATTCGGGTAGCACTGACCGATTTGGTGAACGCCTACCTACACTTGGGCGAGACCGAGAACCACCAGAAGCAGCGCGAGATCCTGATCGAGCTCATGCAAGAAGCCGCGGAACGAAATACCGGTCCCCAAACTGCAGCGGAGGCTCGTGCGGTCTTTTTGCCTGAGCACCCTGATTTGGCAACCGCCATCGAGCGGCTGCTGCAACATCGAGGGCCACCAGGCGAAGCGATCCCGCAACTCGACGAACTGATTCGATTCGGCAAGAAGCTAGGCACCACGGATTCGCGGCGTCAGCAGTTGCTCGCGTCGACACTCGCCTGGTGGCAGACATTCCGCGGCGCCCAAATGGACATCCCCATGAGGGAGCGGCTGTTGGCGTTTTGTCTGGATGCGCAGCGCGACATTCCGCGAGCCATGGGATTCGTGCACTTTGAACGCGCACGTGCAGCTTGGCATACGGAAGACTACGAGCGCGCGTGTGAACTGCATCGACTGGCGTTGCAGGCCTTTGAGCGCACGGCCTACTACAAGCAGGGCGCTCATTGGTGGGGGATTGTTGCGCGGATGGGAGCCTCCGAGAGTCGCTGTGGCCGTCACGATCTCGGCCTCAAGTTGATGATGGAGGCCTCCCGTGAATTGGAGCCGCTCATGTCGCCCCACTCACCGTTGAGCATCTGGACCCTGCAACAGATTGCACGGGCGAGTTTGTTGTCGGAACGCTTTGCAGAGTTCGCGCCGTTCTTGCGTGAGCGCTATGAGCGGCTTCTCCCGGTCGAAGACTGGCCGACTGCGCCAAGCGCCGCCAGCTGGATCGTGATCACGTTGGCGCGTCAGCAGTGTGGCGACTTGTCTGGCGCCGATGTGGCTTGGCTAGAGGTCCGTCGGGGGCTGCCGAGTGAACCTGGTGATGATGTGTTGTGGCTGCTCGAGGTCGCCAAGCGTGCTGGCTACGTGCGCTAGCCTGGCGCGCCGACGAACACTGCTTCCACACCAAGAGACTCATCCGCGACCAGCGTCCACGTGGCGACTGCCGGCAGTCAGTCGCCGATGCGAACCTGCAGGGCGCGAGTGCTCGCGATGCCAAGCGCAGCTGTCGGATCCGCAACGACCGCTTGCACGAACAGGTCCACTCCGCGCAGGCTGGGGTTGAAGGGCATCGACACGGGGTGTAGGTGGTTCAAGCTGCGGTCCGGACCACCCGAACCCAGCCAGCCGAGCGATGACGTGGCCGTGAACGCGCCCCGCGCGGGTGGCTACATCACGCGCACGCACGGCGGCGAGATGCCGCGGGTGCAGCTCGAACTGTTTGGGAGCCGACGGCCGGCCTGCGCCGCGTGTTTCTGGCCAATGTTATTTCGTGGGGTGGCCACGGATTCCTGGTGTCTCGCGGGTGGCAGATCAGTCCCGGTATTCTGTAAGTCGCGTCTCGGTAGAGGTTCATGCGGTAGGTGCTCCTTGGCACATCGCTTGCTAAGCCTCAGCTATGAAGAAGCACGCCGGTGACAAAACAGTATGCGTCGAGAGTGCCAATCGTCAGCGGTTTGCGCGGTTGCCTCTCTCGCACGATACAGTTGTGCTGCATGACGTGCGCAACATGCTCTGTGTGCTCCGGGAGCGCGCGGTTGCTTGCGGCGACCAGTTGTCAAGTGCTGCGGAACGCGCGGTTGCAATCGAATCAATGCAGTTGATCGTTGAAGGTCTCGCCGAAGTAGTGACCGCCAAGCCGGGAGAGGTCGGTCAAACGGATCTCACCAGGTTGATCTCCGAGGCGCAGCCCATGCTGCATGGCTTGCTGTCGCCAGTGGTGCAATTGTCAATCAAGGTTCCTGACCGTCCCGTGGTCGTGCGCGGAACGTCCGTTGCTCTTAAGCGGCTGCTTCTAGAACTGTGCGCCAACGCCAGGTCGGCGACGCCGGGTGAAGGTCAACTTCTCATCGAGCTAAGGGTCTCGGAAGCGATGGAGCAGGTCGATCTGTGGCCGAGTTCGATTCGTGCCGGACACTATGCACTCGTGATTGTTCGCGATACCGGTTCCGGCATGACTCCAGAGATGCTCAATCTTGCCTTCAAACCTGGTCACACTACCAAGTTCTCGAGCTCTAGTGAGCGCGGTCATGGTTTGGCAGTTGTTCAGTCCGTTCTCGAGGGACTCGGCGGAGGCATCCATGTGTCGAGCCTGTCAGACGAGGGCGCGATACTTGAAGCGTATATCCCATTGCAGCAAGAGCATGAGGCCTGCGAAACGAAGCCCTCTGTTCTAGATTCATGACAGCAGTCCGGGCGCTGCTTGAGAGTGTTGAGCCTCGATTCGCCATTGAGGTCGTCCGTTCGGTCGAAGAACTTGTCGAGCAGGATCGAATGGACCAGCGAGAGTGAGGCGCCTCAGGAATGGCATTGCGGAGCTGCATCCGCAAGTTCGACCACTGACACTCTTGCACTCGGCTCAAAGCTGGTGATGGCGGGTTGATTCAAGCGGCTCCTGGTGGCTGCTTCGCGGTCGGTGTGCGCGTGAACCGCGCCGGATGAGTCTCGAATGCGGCGGCAAGGTCACGGGTGCGCGATGCCAGCACTTCTTTGGTTTGTTCGCGATGAATCGTCTCGGGCGCAAGCAAAGCGATGACTGAGTGGCAATGCTCGGTGTTGTCCGCAACGTCGGGGACTCGATTGAGCAAGGCATGAGCTGTCGCGGCACACGATTGCTTTGTCAGGGGCGTTGGGCAATGGTCGCCGAATGGCAAGTTTGAATTATCAGCGAACCCGCAGCAGTTGTGTCCGGATTGCGAGCATGAGTGATTTGCTGTGGCGCAGTCGTAGGAGCGTCGGCAATTCAAACTGCAGTTCGGGCCACCTGAGCCCGCAGTCCTGAGTTCTCGACGGCGAACTTGATGCCTATGAGCATGCATTCGTGCGTGTCCGTCAGCTCGGCGTAGAGGTTTTTTCACTGAACGGCTGCAACCCCCACGAATACTGCCCCATATTTCCGGGAGGGGCTAACGTGTGCCTGGTCCCTGGCCTGCTCAGCAGCTCTCTCGTAGTGCACCTCGGATCAAGGTACCCCTTGAAGAAGAAACAAACAGACGTGGCCGCACCCGGGGAATCTCTTCCTGCCAATCTCGGTGAGACTCCATTGTCTCCGGCCCAAGAGGCTGCTGGATCGGATGTCGATGCCGGTGCTGACAACGAGAACTTCCCAATCGTAGGCATTGGCGGTTCGGCTGGCGGACTTGCCGCATTCCAGGCCTTCTTCGCCGGCTTGCCAAATGAGGTCGGCGTTGGCATAGCGGTCGTGCTCGTGCAGCACCTGGCACCCGACCACAAGAGCATCCTCGCGGAACTCCTTCGCCCCTACACACAGATGAAGGTGATTGAGGTTACGGACGGGGTTCAGGTGCGCCCCAACTGTGCGTACATCATTCAGCCCAATTGTGACCTGGCCCTTATCAATGGCAGGCTTCAGGTGTTCGAACCGGCTGCTAGTCGCGGCCACCGGCTGCCGATCGACTTCTTCTTCCGATCCCTCGCTCAGGACCAGCGCGAGCGCGCCATTGGTGTCGTGCTCTCAGGTTCCGGCAGCGATGGCACTCAGGGCGTGCGGGCGATCAAGGGCGAAGGTGGCATGGTCATGGCCCAGTCTCTGGACTCTACGGAATACGACGGGATGCCGCGCAGCGCCATTGCCACCAGGATGGTCGACTTTGAGCTTCTGCCCGACAAGATGGGCGCCCAGATCGGCGGATACATTGCCAGTGCGTTCCGCAAGCTACGGCCTGAAGTGGCGTCGCCCCAGTTGACCTCTGCCCTGCACAAGCTCTTCGCCCTGGTGCGCGGGCAGACAGGCCACGACTTCTCGCAATACAAGCTAAGCACGGCCCGGCGGCGGGTCGAGCGGCGCATGGCCGTGCACCAACACGAGTCCATGGATGACTACGTGAGGTACGTTCAGCAGACGCCAGTGGAAGCGGTGGCTCTGTTTCAGGACATGCTGATCGGAGTGACAAGTTTCTTCCGCGACCCCGAGGCCTTCCATGCCCTGGAGGAGCATGTCATCCCCAGCCTATTCACGAGTAGGCCACTTGGCGGTGCGATCCGTGTCTGGGTGGCCGGTTGTTCGACGGGCGAAGAGGCATACTCCATCGCGATGCTTCTTACCGAGCATGAGGAGACCCTTCAGGCGAGCTTCAAGTTGCAAGTGTTTGCGACGGACATTGATGGACGTTCGATCGACGTGGCACGTGCAGGCCATTATCCCGCTAGTATCGCTGCGGACATCTCGCCCGAACGATTGCAGCGCTTCTTCACGCTCGAGAAGGGGCTGGGCACGGGGAACCCGAGTAGGTACCGAGTGCGCAAGCCGATTCGTGATCTGCTCATCTTCTCCGAGCAAGACGTTATCAAGGACCCACCGTTCTCGAAGCTCGACCTGATCAGTTGCCGTAACTTGATGATCTACCTCGGTAGTGAGCTGCAGCGACGGCTCATCCCGCTGTTCCACTATTCGATTGCTCCCGGTGGCTTCTTGTTCTTGGGGACATCTGAGACGGTTGGCGATTACGGGGAACTGTTCGACCTCACCGATCGCAAGCTCAAGGTGTACAGGCGCAAGGAGTATCTGCCTGGCGGTGACCGTTCGCTGATTGCACGATTCGCTATGACGCGTGCCCCGATAGCGGCCGCTCTTCCGGGAGTGCCTATCACGCGCAAGGCGCCGACGCTACGCAGCAAGGCCGAGAAGACCATACTTGAGCATGCGGTGCCTGCCGCCGCGCTCGTTGACGGCAGTGGCAGCATTCTCTACCTGCACGGCCGCACCGGCATGTATCTAGAGCCTGCTCCTGGCGAGGCGGGCGTCAACAACATCATCAAGATGGCTCGCACAGGGTTGGAACGCGAATTGAAGACAGGCTTGCGCAAAGCCGTTGGCGGCGAAGTAGCGCGCTACTTCGGACTGCAGGTCAAGACCAATGGTGACCGTACTGCCGTTGACCTGGTGGTTCGACCTGTGGCGGGAGAGCCCGGTTCGCAGACTGAGAGGCCCCTATTCCTCGTCACGCTGGCGCCGACGCCCATCGACGATCTGAAAAAGCAGGCCCTGATGTTTGCGGGAGCGCAGGGGTCGCGAAGTGACGTGGGGCACGCCGATCGAATAGCCGAGTTGGAGCAGGGCTTGCGGATCAATGAGGAATTCCTGCAGACGACTACAGAAGAACTCGAGAACTCCAACGAAGAGCTCAGGTCCTCCAGTGAGGAGATGCAGTCCGTGAACGAGGAGCTGCAATCCACCAATGAAGAGCTGGAGACATCCAAAGAGGAGTTGCAGTCGGTCAATGAAGAGCTGTCTACGGTCAATTCAGAGCTCGAGAGCAAGTTGATCGACCTGTCGCGAGCCAACAACGACATGAACAACCTGTTGGCTGGTACCGGTATCGCGACGATCTTCATCGACACTCAGCTCAACATCTTGCGATTCACTCCAACCGCGAAGGCGATCATCAATCTGATCCCAGGCGACGTCGGCCGACCTGTTTCTCATATTGCATCGAACTTGCTAGACAATCCCGACTTGATCCAAGACGCAACGTCGGTGCTCGACTCGTTGATACCCGTCACGCGGGACGTGCGCACGAACGCTGGTGGTTGGTTCACGATGCGTATCCTGCCCTATCGAACGTTGGAGAATGTGATCGAAGGCGTCGTGCTGACGTTCACGGACGTGCGCGCGACGAGGCTCGCCGAGGCCGCTTTGCGAGTGACTGCAGAACGAATGAGGGCAGCCTTGAAGGCCTCATCGGTCGTCGTCTTCAATCAAGATCTGGATCTACGCTACATCTGGGTCGACAACCCAGATCCTGCGTTCAACAGCGCGAGCCTGATTGGCAAAACCGACCATGACCTGTTCCCTAAGGAGCAGGCTGACAAGCTCGCGGCCATCAAGAATGCTGTGCTGGGCACCGGCAAGGGAACCCAGCAACGGGTGGAATTGACCCTGAAAGGTGTCGTGCTGGACTTCGAGCTGACCGTCGAGCCCTTGCTCGATGAAGGCGGTCGCGTCGCTGGCCTCACGTGTGCTTCCACCCAGCTGAGTGATCTGTCGGCCACCGACAGCGAGGCCCGCGCCAACGATGGCGGCAGGCCATGAGCGAGCCAGATCCCGAGTTTGGTGACACCGACGCGCCGGGGAGTTTCCAGCATCTGCGAAAGCGCGCCGAGGCGGTTGCGGGCGGGATGAGCCATCGTCCAGCGGAGGCTTTGTTGCCTTCGCGTGACGCTGCCGAGGTTGCAAGGCACGAACTGCGCGTGCATCAGATCGAACTCGAGATGCAAAACGAGGAGTTGCGCGGCACTCAGGTGGATCTCGATGCCGAGCGAGCCCGTTACTTCGACCTCTATGATCTGGCGCCGGTCGGTTACTGCACGGTGAGCAGCGCAGGCTTGATCGAAGAAGCCAACCTCGCAGTTGCCACCTTGTTAGGTGTGACCCGGCGCGAGCTCGTCGGCTGCCCGATCACCCGATTCCTCTACAGCGAGGATCAGGACCTCTACTACCTAGTCCTGAAACGCCTCACCAAGATGGAGGGGCCGTGGGTAGTGGAGCTCAGAATGATCCGTGACGGCGATGTCTCGATCTGGGTCCGTCTGCAGCTCGTTCCCCCAAGGGTAGAAGATGGTGGCGGTGGCTATTGGCTTGTGATCCATGACATCGCAGAGCAAAAGCAACTCGAGCAAGACCGCGATCGCAGCTTGCAGCAATTAGAGAAACTCAAGGGGCAATTGGAGGTCGAGAACCGCTTCCTCAGTCACCAAGTCCGTCCCAACACGGGCACTCAGATTGTTGCTGAGAGTGCGGTCATGAAGGCGTGCCTTCACAACATTGAGCTCGTCGCTGTGACCGGCGCGACCGTGTTGCTCACCGGCGCGACTGGTGTTGGCAAGGAACTCGCCGCACGAATGATCCACGACGGCAGCCGGCGTGAAGGTCCGTTTGTCACGGTCAACTGCGCGGCCTTGCCCGCCGGCTTGATTGAGAGCGAACTCTTTGGGCACGAGCGCGGCGCCTTTACTGGCGCGGTGGCACGCAAACCCGGCAGGCTTGAGTTGGCCGATCGCGGTACCTTGTTCCTCGACGAAGTCGGCGAGTTACCTGTTGTGTTGCAGGCGAAGCTGCTTCGCGTGCTGCAGGAGCGCGAGTATCAGCGTGTTGGTGGAGTTCAGACCATTGCCTTCGGCGGCCGCGTCGTGGCAGCTACGAATCGCAACCTCGAACTGGCCGTGGCCGAAGGTCGTTTTCGTAGCGACTTGTTCTACCGGCTCAACGTGTTTCCGATCGTCGTGCCATCGCTACGCGAACGCCGGGAGGACTTGGCATTTCTCGTCGAGCAGTTGACGGAGAAGCTGGCTACGACGACGACGCGCGAGATAGAAAGTGTGTCGCCGCGGTTTCTCGATCACGTTCGAAGCCTGGACTGGCCGGGCAATGTTCGGGAGTTGGAGAACTTCATCCAGCGCGCCCTGATCGTCGGTTTGGGGCCAGTGCTGGACATTGACTCATCGATCGCAGTGCCGCCCGCGGTGAGCGCCGTACCGCCCACCAAATTGAGCGCTCGGATGCGGAAGTTCGAGCGGGAACAACTGCTGGGCGTGTTGCAGCAGTCTCAATGGGTCATCGAGGGCGAGCACGGCGCCGCCGCTCGGCTGGAGATTGCGGCGAGTACCTTGCGATCGAAGATGCTCAAGCTCGATATCCGTCGCGACGCCTGAGAGTTGAACTCGCAGTATTCGCTGTCGCCGCAGGCACTCGCCTGGTTTGAGCACCGTGGTGCGTCACCAGGTACTGCCGCAGGCACACTGGTGTATCAATCGCAAGGGTGCCTGCGGAAGGTGTCTATGTGGGGGCGGTCAGCAACCAGCCATGCCAAGCACCACGCGCCGGTTTTGCTGGCGAGCGACCGGCACGCTCAGTTGCCGATCGAAATCTTGGCCACAGACGAGGTCTCGAAGTTCGTGCCCATGAAGAACACCAAGTTGAGGCTGTCCGCGCTGCAGAGGAACAAGGCGGCTACTGGCCGCGATCCAAGACCCTGACTCGATTGAGCGGGTGCTGCGGGCGATGGGGCACTCTCGCTCGACGCGGCCCAACGGGCTCCGAGGCACTCTCTGCAGGCCGCGCGGAAGCAGCAATCGCCGCGCCCTCAGCGCTATGCGTGACAGAGTCGCTCGACGAGCTTGCCCAGCGCAGCCTTACTTGTCCGGCAAAGGCGTACCATGGAAGCGAAACTGACGTTGCTGGGGCCGCGTTCGCCCAGGACGTCGAGCAGCTGGAGCCAGAGTGAGGCGGTCATTTCGGCATCCGCTAGCGCTCGGTGGAATGTGCCGTCATTGGGGAGAGCGAGGTATTTCACCAAGGTGCCTAGCCGGTGATTCGGAGCGTCCTGGCAGAGGCGCCGCGCAGCGAGCATAGAACAGGCGAAGCTGCCGGTGTGTCGGCGCCCGATCCGCTCGTATTCCGCCTCCAGGAATCGCCGGTCGAAGGAGGCGTTGTGCGCAACGAGGTTTGAATCCCCGGCGAAGTCAAAGAAGCGCTGCATGACGAGTTCGCAGGGCTCGGCATCCGCGAGCATCGAGTTGCTGATGCCGGTGTAGTTCTCGATGAAGGAGGAAATGCGCCTTCCAGGATGCATGAGAGACTGGAAGCGGTCGACGGCGACGCCGTCTTGGAGGCGTACCGCTCCAATTTCGATGGAGCGGTCCCCTTGAGTAGGGGAGAGCCCGGTGGTCTCGAAGTCGAAGACGATGCACGTCCGAGCGTCATCTGGGACAAGCATACCGAGACAGTACCGAGTGTCGGGTGGGATACGCTCTCCTACTTCGGAGCATGCGTCAATCAAACCGGGCGAACGCGCCGGCCAGCGTGATGTTCGTGTCGGGCGCGGCGCGCGTGACGAACCGTTCGTGACGGGGCCGCTGGGCGCGGGCTTGGATGGCTTTTCATTGCACGGTGCGGCGTTGGAGCATGAATGGCAGGGTCGCTCATGCAGGCTGCCGATATGGGGCTTTCCCGACCCCTTAACGAGCTATGCCGAGCGCCAAGTGCCGAGTCGATCCCAAGTAAAAGACGAAGTATCGCGTGGGTAACTGGTCGGACTACGACCGTTCGCTGGTCAAGCGCGGCAACCTGACGATCTGGTTGTCGCTGGACGCGATCGCTCGATGGAGTGCCAAGCCCTCGCGGCGTCGCGGAGGGCCGCGCAAGTACTCTGACCTGGCTATCCAGGCGGTGCTGACAGATGCGAACGTAGATGACGCCAGCGTGGGCCTACTGGTGGTAGCCAGACTCCATATTGCACTGGCGACGACCCAATTTGCGAAGACGTCGAACGACCCGCTCTCGCGCATGACATTCACGGCCTCCGGTTTGCGCGGTCTTGACCGGCGGCACAACGACCTTCGCGCCTTGGCGAAACCTCAGCCTGCGCGCGGCGCTGGTGCATGAGTCCGAACTCGCATAGCACCTCGCCGCAGTCACGCCCAGGTGCATGCAACGTCTACAATCGCGTGAAGCGCTTATTCAGGTAGCCGAGCCACAGCAGCCCCCCAGCCAAAGCACCGCCAAGGTGCGCACCGTGGCCGATGCCGAATCCCCCGCCGCGACTCTGGTTGATCAAGCCCCAAACGTCGAAGGCTGCCAATCCAATCACGCCGAACAGTGCCGGTACCGGCACAATGCCTAACAGCAGGATGCGGCTCTTTGGAAAGTGCAGTGCAAAGGCCATCAGCAAGCCGCAGACCGCACCAGACGCCCCGAGCGCGTCCCGACCTGGCGAACCGATGATCCACGCAGACGTCATGCAGTGCGCCAACGAACCTACCACCGAGCACACCAGATAGAATTGTAGGAACGTTCGTCGTCCCCACAGCCGTTCGAGCACGACTCCGAAGTTCCACAGCACGAACATGTTGATCACCAGGTGCCACAGGTCGTAGTGCGAGTAGGCGCTGGACAACAGCGTCCAGACACGCCCAGTGAGCAGACCATCCCAGCTGGTGAGAAAGTTCTCGACCATGAAGATGCGCAAGTCGCCGTTGTCGCCGCCAAGCTTCCAGAGCACGAATACGATAACGTTGATCGCGATCGTGATGGCGACTGCCGGTGCGAGCTGCATCGCGGTCTGGAGAAAGTTTGGCTGTTGTTGCATTGCGAGATTCTTGGGCGGTGGTTCTGGTCCGCGATCTTCGGCCACCCGCTCGACGACCTCAACACCACACTGCGACAAAGAGTCGCGCGACTTCACGAGCAACACGTCCATGCAAGGTCCTGGCAGCCAGTGAGACGCACGTGGGCGCAACCGATCGACCATGTGCCAAGGGCGTTGGTGGACGAATCGGAATGACGGTCACGCGAGCTGTCGATATGGGGTTTTCCCGATCTGTAACTAGCTATGCCGAGCACCAAGTGCCGGGTCGATCCCAAGTAAAAGACGAAGTATCGCGTGGGTAACTGGTCGGACTACGACCGATCCCTAGCCGCGCGTGGCAGCCTCACGATCTAACTATCGCCGCAAGCGATCGTACATTGGAATGCCAAGACCAGGCGGCGTCGCGGAGGGCATCGTAAATACTCGGGCCTGGCGATCGAGACGGCGCTGACTATGCGGCTGCTGTTTCAGCTGCCACTGCGCCAAGTCGAGGGCTTTCTGCGTTCGCTCTTCGAGTTGATGGGTCTCGTGCTCGATGTCGCGGATCACACAACGCTCTCGCGTCGTGGCAAGATGTTGAAGGTGTCGCTGCGTGTTCCGCAGAAGCCTGGAAGGATTGACTTGGTGATCGACAGCAGTGGTCTTGTCATCTTCGGCGAAGGCGAATGGGTCGTAGCCAAACCCGGCGGAAAGGGCGTTCGTGGCTGGAAGAAGCTTCACCTTGGTGTCGACGGGGGTGGCGTGATCGTCGGTCAGGTGCTGACAGACGCAAACGTAGATGACATAAACGTGGGCGTGGCTCTTGTGGGGGACGCGCCAGGCAAGGTCCGTAGGGTCACGGGTGACGGTGCCTACGATAGTCGCGCGTTGTACGACGTGGATTTGAGTCGAGGCGCGAAGGTCGTCGTGCCGCCGGTCAGGACTGCGCAAGCCGGAGGGCGCGGGTGTCGATTGCGAGATTGGCGATCGCCTGCATGCGCGTGACGCAGATGCGCAGTCGGTCGAGGCTCGACTTGCATGCAACATCCTTAACTCGAACGGCGTGCTGCTGACGATTGGCACGCAGTCGCGGTGGCGAAGAGGCCGCTACTGCTTCTTTCGCCAGCGTTCGGCCCGAGCTGCGTGACCCTTCTCGGGCTCGCGCTCCTGCCAGTGCTCGTAGACCGTGACCAGTTGCCCAGCGATTGCCGCAGCCTTGTCGCTTGCGATCGCGACGGACACCTCATGAGCTTCGAGCAACGCGGCCTCCGCTTCCAACATGCGTCCGTCAACCAACGCCACGGCGCCCTTCTTCTCGAGCAGCTCTATCAGCATGGTCCGCGTGAGCCTCGTGTTGGCGTGATCGTCGCCCAGGACCGAACGGAACCCGGCGACGGACTCACGGCGCAGCACTTCGGCATCGGCCAACTTGCCTTGGACTCGTAGAGTCTTCGCGAGGCTGTGGATTGCGCCGAGCGTCACGAAGTGCTGGTCACCATGCACGCGACGGCATCTCGTGACACTTTCACGGCACAGTAACTCGGACTCAGACAGTTTCCCGAGCCTCGCGATGCACTGGCCCAGGTTGAGGAGCGAGATCAACGTGTTTGCATGATCGTCGCCGAGGATGCGGCGACGCAGCAAAAGGACCTCCCGATACACCACTTCAGCCTCCGCGAGCTTGCCTCCGTGCATGTCCAGCATCGTCGCAAGATTGTTCATCGCGGTCAGCGTGGCCGGATGCTCCGGCCCCATCACTCTGCGGCTGCTCTCGACGGCTTCGCGGTGCAACGGCTCCGCCTCAGAGTTCTTGCCCTGCTTCGAGAGCGCGACCGCAAGGTTGTTCATCGCATCCACTGTCTTCAGATGGTCGACGCCCAGGATCTTGCGGCGCCCCGCCATCGACTCGCGACATAACGCCTCCGCGGCGGGCCAATCCCCACGAAGCCCGAGCAGCAGGCCGCAGGCGATCAGCGACTCCAGCGTGTCCTCGTGCTCGTCACCAAGCCGCTCACGGCGGATCGCAACTACGCTGCGTTGCGGTGCCAGAGCCATCTCAAACAAGCCAAGATCGCGAAGTGTGCGGGCGACGGTCTGTAGCAGCCGCGCCTGCACCAGAGGCTGATTGCCGAAGTCCTCGTCGATAGCCGACAGCGCCCGCTCGAACACGTTCGCCTTCAACGTATCCCGCGCGATGTTCGTGAAGTTCGCGCCACTCAGCAGGTCCTCGAGCTGCGCGATGCGTTCGTCGAGCGCCGCGCCCTCCGTTCCGTCGCGCTCCATGGCCGCCCGCACCTGAAAGACGACACCGTCGCGCAGGCCATCACCCATGTCGTCGAGCACAATGTCCTTGAGCTGCGACGCCTGAAACTCCGCGACCTGTCGCAGCTCATCGTTGATGCGTTCGGATCGCAACAGACCGATGGACGTCCCGATCGTGCCTCCGATCAACGCCAACAGCACCAAGCCACCCGCGATGACCTGCAGGCGATACCGGCGCGCGAACTTCCGCATGCGGTAGGTCGCACTGGGCGCACTCGCGAGCACGGGCTCGTGAGCTAGGTGCCGTTCGATGTCCTCGCCCAACGCGGCGACCGTCGCGTAGCGGCGCTCGCGGTCCTTCTCCAGCGCCTTTTGAATGATCCAGTCGAGATCGCCGCGCAGTCGGCGGGCACGGGCGGGATTGGTGCGCGCCAGATATGAGCTCGGTCGCGGTGCCGGGCGCTCCTGGATCAGGCTCACCAATTCGGGCCATGTACTGTTCGACACCGTCTCGCGGTCGAGCGGCGGTGCGCCGGTCAGCAGCTCGAACCCGAGCACGCCGAGAGCGTAGATGTCAGCGCGCGAATCGACGTCGCGTTCGCCGGGCACCGCCTGCTCGGGGCTCATGTAGCTTGGTGTGCCGAGCACCTGGCCATGCCGGGTCAGGTCCGCGTCCGCAACCGCGTCGCTGTCGAGCGCGCGCGCGAGCCCGAAGTCGATGACCTTGGGGACCGGCCGGCCGTCGACCTCAGTAACGAGCACGTTCGACGGTTTGATGTCGCGGTGCAACACGCCCTTCTGATGCGCATGCTGGACCGCCTCGCACACCTGGATCCACAGGCGCAAGCGCGCCTCGAGGTCGGCGCCGGTTCGGTTCGCGTAGTCGGTGATCGCCGACCCGTCGACGAACTCCATGACCACGAACGGTCGTCCCGCGGGGGTCGCCCCCGCATCGAGCACCCGCGCGATGAAAGGGTGGTCCATCAGTGCCAGCGCGCGCCGTTCGGCTTCGAAGCGGGCGACTGTCTGCTTGGTGTCGAAGCCCGCACGGATGAGCTTGACCGCGACAATGCGCTGAATCGGCTCGGTTTGCTCCGCGCGGTAGACCGTGCCCATGCCGCCCTGGCCGACGACTTCGCCCAGTCGATACGGACCGATTTCGCGGATCGGTGGTTCGACTTCGGCAGGGGAGCCATTGAAGAACGGTGGCGACCCCGCGGATTCGTTGGCGTCGCCGACCAGGCCAGCGGACTTCAGTGCGCCGAACCTGAGTTGTAGTTCGTCGGCGTGCTCGGGGTGTTCGTCGCAGGCGCTCGCGACTGCTTGACTCCACTCGGCCATATCCATCGCCAAGCACTCGTCTAGGATTCGCTGCACCTCGTCATCGTCGAAGGTGTCGTCTGGCTCTGGGGTCTCGGTCACAGCAGAAGAGTAGGCTGAGCGTCCAGGATTCTCTTGTCGCGCGTGAACGTGTTCTCGGCGCGAGCGTTGCCGACTCGATAATTTGTCTGGTAGTTGGGATTGATTCCGGACATGGCTCGTTGCGGTTCGGGAAATCGCAGATCGGCAGCCTGCGTGAGCAATGCCGCGATTCATGCACCAGGGCGTGGCGTAACTCCTTCTGGGCAAGCGGGATCCAGGTTCCCGATAGCACGAGATTGCGACGCTGGGCAGCCACCACGAACTCCTCGTGATGCCTGCGGGCTCGGCTATCATCCCGCAGTGACTCGATCTCTAGCACTGCTCGCCTTCCTCTTGATGGCTGTTTCCTCCGCCGCACAAGCCCCGGCGCCCGAAGGCGAAAGCTCGACCGCTCGTTCGAGAGATCCGCGCAACATCCGCAACGGACAAATACTGCCTGACGAGGACTACTGCGATCAACCCTACGTCGTGAAGACACGAGACGGTGCATGGCTGTGCGTCATGACGACGGGGTCGAAGCACGAAGGATCAAGTGGCCAGCACGTTGTCGCGATCCGCAGCAAGGACCATGGCCGGACCTGGTCGAAGCCTGTCGACATCGAACCCGTAACCGGGCCGGTCGCATCCTGGGGGATGCCGCTGGTAACCGGGTTTGGTCGTGTCTACGTCTTCTACTCCTACAACGGCGAGCGCATCAGCGGGCGACGCGCGGACATGCTCGGTTGGTACTGCTTCCGCTATTCCGACGACAACGGTGTCAGTTGGTCCGCACGCCATCGCTTGCCGTTGCGCAAGACGGCTGTGGATCGCGGTAACGACTGGCAGGGCAAGGTGCAGATCTTCTGGGGAATTGGCAAACCAATCGTCGTTGGCGAGACCGCCATCTTCGCCCTCACCAAGATCGGGCGTTACATGCTCGATCAATCGGAAGGCTGGTTCTTCCGCTCCACCAACGTCATGACCGAGCAGGACGTCGCGAACGTGCGCTGGGAACTGCTGCCCGACGGAGACGAGGGCCTGCGTGCGAAGGAACACGGTTCGATCCAATCCGAACAGAACCTCGTCTCCCTGGCAAACGGGGATCTCTACTGCATGTACCGCACGATGATGGGCTACCCATGTCACGCCTACAGCCGCGACGGGGGCAGGACATGGACACCCCCGACAGCGGCGACGTTCACGCCGGACGGACGCCGTTTCAAGCACCCGCGCGCGTGTCCGCGTCTGTGGAAGACGAACGCCGGCCGCTACCTGTTCTGGTTCCACAACAATGGCAACAAGGACTGGAGTCCGGGAACACGGAACCCGTGCTGGCTGGTCGGTGGCGTCGAGCGAGACGGATTCATCCATTGGTCGCAACCGGAGATCGTGCTGTATGACCCGGATGAGCTGGTGCGGATCAGCTATCCTGATCTCATCGAGGAGCACGGCCGCTATTGGATCACGGAGACACAAAAGTCCGTTGCTCGGGTGCACGAGATCGACCCGGCCCTGCTCAAGGGGTTGTGGAGTCAGGGCGAGGTCACGGAAGTTGACGCCACCGGACTCACCGATGCTCACAAGCCAGTGCTGACGGACGTAGATGCCGGGGGCGGCTTCACCTTGGACCTCGAGTTCGTTGCCGGTGCTGTATCCGAGACGCGCACGCTATTGCGTTCCGCCTCGGGTGATCTGGGGATCTCGCTTGTGGCAGAGGATGGCGCGGTCACTCTCTGCGCGCGGACAGGCGAGAGCGAGGTGTCGTGGTCGTGTGACGCGGACTTGTTGCGGGAAGGCAAGAGGCACCATGTCGTTGTCGTGGTCGATGGCGGACCGAGCATTGTGACTTGGATCGTCGACGGTGTCCTGTGCGATGGAGGCAACCAGCGCATACGCGGCTGGCAGCGTTTTCGCAGTGCGGCAGCGAAGCGGTCTCCGCTTGGTGAGGCAGTGCGCGCGGTTTCCGGGCGCCCGCTTGAGCGGGACGAATCGGTGCGTGCGCTGCGAGTCTACGCACGATCCCTGCGAACCTCAGAGGCGATCGCCAGCTACACCGCCAGCCAACAGGCAAAGTAGCAGGGCCGTTGCCCCGGAAGCGACGTGGACGCGCTGCGGCGGAGCCTGGCGGCTGCTCGCATCGATCCAGGATCTAGACTTGATTGAGCGGGTGCTGCGTGCGATGGGGCTACCGTGCGGGGTGCCGGAGTTGGCGCCATCACGTGCTCCGCCTAGTGGTTCCGAGCTGCAATCCTTGGAGTTCGGTTGGTGAGCAGGAGTGGTTTGGGGCGTGATCGGGTGTGATCGGGTGAGGCTACGACGGTCTGGGAGGTAGTTGTGGGGGAGCGGTGTGGCTGGTGGTGGGGATTCCGAGAGGGATGTTTGGGGCGGAGGGGCGCTGGCTTGCTGGTTGACGGTTGGGTTAAGGGGTTAGGGAGTCGGTTGGTTGGGTTCGGGTGATCCGGACCGCAGCTTGAATCGCGGACACCCTCGCTCGGTGGAACTTCTTGGCAAACATGGGAACGCCTGGGCCGGCGCGCTTCTGATCTCCATGGCAGGCGGTCGTAGTGGCCGCCCCCTGCCCCGAATCCCATCATGACCAACCGACTCACACACCTACTCGCCGGCTCCTTGTGCTCGGTAGCTCTCTCAGCCCAGGTCCAGGATCTACCACTCCAACCAACCAACCCAGCACCAAGCCAAGACGAGTCGATCTCGATCGCCCGCGCGGCCCATGGACTGAACCTCGACGACGGCCGGCTGATCGGCGGCGGCGGCGACTACAAGGTCGTCTTCGACCAAGGCGGCGTGATGTTCACGCCGGCGATGGGGGATGCCGTCGAAGTGAACCAGAACCTGCGCCTGACGCTGGAGTCCGTGCGGCGCGGTGGCGAAACGGTGTTCGCAGCGAGCGCCCCGGCGCGACCTGACGTCTCGCGAATCGATGCCAGCATCGCGCAGTACCGTCACGGCACCATCGTCGAACGGTTCGACGTGCGCGCCGACGCGCTCAAGCAGAGCTTTGTGTTCGACCGGCAGCCCGCGGGCAACGGTGACTTGATCGTTCGCTTGCTCGTGGACACCAACATGGCCGCGGCCCAGGGTGAGTTCTTGCCGGGTCTGACCCTGCGTGCGGGCGCTCTCGACGCCGTTCATGTCGGCGCTGTGGTCGGCATCGATGCGACCGGCCGGGAGATCGTCGGACACATGAACTACACCGGTTCGCACCTCGAACTGGTGCTGCCGCACGCGTTCGTGGCAACCGCCAACTACCCGCTGGTCCTCGATCCGCCGATCAGCAGTGCGATCGTCGCAAGCAGTTCGGTGCAAGCTCACCGTCCCGACATCGCGTATGAGCCGGGGCACGACCGCTACCTGGTGGTCTGGGAGCACGTGTATTCCGCAACAGACGAGGACATTCGCGCTCACTTCGTGAGCGGCAACGGGAACCCGACTGGCGGCTTGCTGACCATCGACGGCTCGCTCGATCGCTCGACCAATCCAACCGTCTGCGCTGTCGCGGCGAGCGGGATGTTCGTCGTCGCGTACGAGAATTCGGCTGCTTTTCTCTACCCTGTAACCCAGGACAACATCTATGGCCGTACGGTCAACGCGGTTACCGGGGCGCTTGGGTCGTTCAAGAACTTGACCGCTGTTACCATCGGCCTCAACGTTCGCGACAAGAGCCCGTCCCTCGGCGGCGACTCGTCCTACGTGGACGACGAGTGCATCCTCGTCTTCGAGAGCGAGAGCCAGGACCTCGTCAAATCCCGCGAGTTCAACGTCTCGACCTCCGGCTCGCTGACGGAGTACACCTCCCGCCGTCGAGACATCGGGATTTGCGGCTCGGGCGTGCTCGCCAGTGCGAAGCCCAAGATCTCGAAGGACGCAGGCCCCGGCGGCGTGTTCGCGATCACGTATGTCCCTTACAACTACGTTGGCGGCTGTGGGCCCCAGCCGTGTGGCCAAACAAAGATTGCATTGCGCTTGATGAGCCGCAACTCGAACCTGCTCAGCTCACTCGGTGAGATACCGGGCGCGCGCATGCGCAATCCCCAGGTCTCCGGCGATGGGCAGGACTTCATTGTGTTGTGGGAGCAAGCTGCCCCCGTCGGTTCCAAGCAGGACATCTGGGGGTTTCGAATCGGGATTCCGGCAAGCCCCACCTCCGTCCCAACCAGCAACGCCCCCGGCGCCATCCAGGCGGATTCCAACTGGGACCATACGGAACCGGCAGTCGGCATGCACGGCGACCAGTTTGTGGTCGGGCTCTCGAGAGAACGAAACGCACCGCGAGGTCCTTACACCCAATCAGGCGAGTTCGACACGAACACGATGTCCCAAGCCGGCCCGTGGTACGGGCTCGGCAGCATCGCTAATTATTCGTACAACCTCGAGTCCGCGATCGCTATGCGCCTGCCGTCCACCAGCGTTGGGCTTGATGGGCTCATCGTGTTCCGCCAGAGCATCATCGTCGGTGGCTCGGTGCAGAGCGCCGACATCCGCGTATGGCGGCACCTGGAAGGCGCAACCAGCACCAATTTCGGCAGCGGGTGCTCGGGCGGCTCCGACGCGTTCTACGAACTTATGCCGGGCAATGCGTTCGACCTCAGCGGTTCGGCCATGCGCCTGGTCAACAATGGCACGAGCTACACGGCAGTACCTGGCGGCACCTACGTGACGCCGAACCCTGGAGCAACCACGCTGAATACGGGCTCCTTCACGATCTCCCCCGTGGGCCTGCCGGCTCCCTTCCCCTACCCCGGCGGTTCGGCGTCGACGATGCTGGTGTTCTCGGACGGTATCGTCGCGGTCAATGGCTCGCTCAGCACCGCTCCTGTGCCCGCTGTCAACCCATGGCTCGCATCAGCAACTGCCCGATTCGGGACCTGGCACGACTTCGACGTGCCAAGCGGGGGCGAGATCAAGGTTTGGGTGTCAGTGACACAACCCACCTTCTACGTCACGTGGATCGACGTGCACAGCGCGGGCACGACCGATGACAACACGTTTCAGATGCAGTTCGATCTTACGACTGGCGACGTCACGATGGTGTGGGAGTCCATGGTTGCGTCCGGGGGGCCGTGGTTGGTCGGCTACGCGAGTGGCAACGGGGACGTGGACGGTGGCAACGTCGACATCTCGGCTAGTCTGCCCGGCTCGTTCCCGGTGGGTCTGCCCGACTTGCAGCTCGATGCCACGCCGCCTGTGCTCGGTTCCACCTGCGTGATGACGACCACCAACGTCCCGTCGACCGGCCTCATCGCTTTGCAGACTCTGAGCCTTGCGCAGGTGAATCCCGGTATCAGCCTCGGGTTCCTCGGCATGCCAGGCTGCACTGCCTACGCTAACCTTGACGCGGTCTACACGATCCCGGTGTCCAGTGGAGTCGCAGGCTTCTCGCTGCCGATCCCCAACCAGGCGAACCTCGTGGGCTATACGCTGACGGCGCAGAGTTCGGTCTTCGATCCGACTGCCAACGCATTCGGGTTCATCAACTCGAACGGTGTGTTGCTGAAGCTCGCCTACTGAGGCAGGTGCAAGCCGCCTGCTCCTAGTCGAGCAGCCAACAAGAACGCCCGCTGCGCCATTGGGCACAGCGGGCGTTTGTTGTGGACCCCGAGCTGTGTCGGATCTGGATGCAAAGACGGTTTGCACCCAACGCTCAGTCAACGCGTTCATGTTCGGTGCTTGGATTGCATGCAACATCCTTAACCGCATGGCGGACCTTGGAATGCCGGCTTCGTACGCTGGCAAGATGTGAATCGAGGCGTTTGCGGGAGCGATCTGCCGCGAGTTGGATTCACGCACCAACGCCCATGGCAGCCGCGAACGCAGCTGCTATCGTAGGCCGGCATGTGCTCCACGCTGCCTCATGTGCTCCGCTCGCTGTGCCTCGCAGCATTTTCTGCGTTGGCGGTTGCAGGCAGCATCGCTGCGGCGCAGCAGCGGTACCAGGGATCGACCACGACATCGTTCGGGCCCGCCACCCAGTTGCACGCGGGTGGTAGCTCCATCGAGATCGGCAGTCACGCCACGACGCGATGCTTTGATTGGGATGGAGATGGCGATCTTGATCTCCTCGTAGGTGGCGGCGACGGTCGCGTCTGGCGCATCGAGAACGTCGCTGGTCCGCGGCAGAAGGCGGAGTTTGCTCGTGGGGCGAGCATTGTCGCTGGCGATCGATCGAACTGGGGTGACAGCTACACGGGCATCGTGCTGCATGACTTGACCAACGACAGCTTGCCGGAACTGCTCGTCGCCCACTCGAGCAACCTGGTCTCGATCCATCAAAACGTTGGCAGCAAACGCGAGCCGCGCTTCGCCGGCGATGGCATCGACGTTCGCGTGCAAGACGGCTGCCAGGGACGATTCGATGTTGCCGACTGGGACGGCGATGGCCGTGCGGACCTGATCACTGGATCGTTCGAAGGCATCGTGCAGTGGCACCGCAACGTCGGCAGTGAGGGCGATCCTAAGTTTGCGCCCGGCGTGCCGTTTCGCGACATCCGGATGGCCTACAACGCTCACCCGCGCATCTTGGACGCCGACGGTGACGGCAGACTAGACCTGCTGCTCGGCATCAACTGGGGTACGGTCACGCTCTATCGTAACCTCAGCGACACAGCTGAGCCGGAGTTCGCCAGCGCGCAGCCAATGTGCTTTGCCGCCAACGGCAAAGCGCTCAACCTTCGCGAACAAAACGGCGACGACACGACGCCTGAGTTGGCCGACCTCAACGGCGACGGCGTGCTCGATTTGATCAGCGGCGGCAAGAACGGCAAGTTGTTCGTCCTGCATGGCGTCGGGCTGGAACAGCGTCTCGCGGCGCTGCAGAAGTCGTTCCAAGCCGGCGGCGACGATTGCGCTGGCTACTTCGAAGGCAACGAAGTGGCTCGCCGCGACGTGTTTGCAGTTCTGTATGCGCTACAAGCCGATTTGCGAATGAAGCTGCTCTCGGTCCCGCAGCGCGAACGCCTGTTTCTGCAGTTGCGCGAACTGGCCAAGCAACGCCCGCAGTTGCTTCAGCGCAGCAAGCAAGACCTGGCGAAGACGCCGCACGCGCCGATGCTTGCCGCGCAAGTTTGGGTCGTCGCGAGAGCGGCGCTACCGGGTGCGAGTGGCGACCTTCTCCGCGTCGCCGAAGCCTTCGGTTTCACCGGTGGCTACCACGACTTGCTGATCCACCACGGCGTCATCTTCTACGACAACGAGCGCGCGACGCCGCGCCAGTTGGCGTTAATGGTTCAATTGCTCGAGGCGTTGCCGGCGCGATTGTGGGACGTCGAATTGATCAGCGTTGCGGACTGGCTCGGCCATGGCTGCAAGACGCACCCCGTGCGGGCGCGCACGGCGATCAACATCTTTGGCATGAACCTCGGAGTGCCCGAAAACAGCTTCCCCAGCGATGCGCCTCGGCCGGGCATCACCGACGTGTTCTTGATCTGCCTCGCGCACGAGATTGCGCACAACATGCTCGACACGGTCGGCCGCCGTGATCACCCCCAGCTGTTCGAACGCAAGTTTGAAGGGCTCGCGTTCGCGGCTGGCAGCGACGTCGTCTACCGCTCGCCGCGATCGAAGGGCATCGACTTCCAAGCTACCAAGGCCAAGTTTAGAACGGCGGGCGCTTGGGATGGCGACGATGCCACCTGGCGAGACGCTTGGCAGAACTACTTCAAAGGCAAACTGCGCTTCGATCGTAGCTACGCACGCGGCAACGTACAGTTCTTCTTGGACGCGCCGCAGGAGGGGTTCTCGACCCTCGCAAATCAATACGTTGCCGACAGCGAACTGATGCTCGAGTTTGCGAAGGTGCGTTGGGACGCGGGCCATCGCTCCACCGTGCACCAGTTCTTGTTGTTCGCCGACTACCTCAGCGATCGCGGCCTCAACGTGCCGCTCTATGTGTTGCCGCGCGGCGGCGCGCTCACGGTCTCCAGGGCAACGCTGACACGTGACACCGCGGGTCGCATCCAGTCGCTGAGCACACCTCTGGCGGAAGCGTCGTTCGATTACGAAGACGATGGCTACGGCGAAGCGATCGTCAAGACGTTTTCATTTCGCTTGAAGCCGCAGTGATCGCGCTTCTGTGGCCGCACGAGACTGTGCTATTTGCACTTCTTGGAGCGTTTGCTTTGGTGCACGCAAGGAACCTCGCCCAGCGGCGTCAGGGGATCGCGCAGCGACCGACGTATCTGCAGGTGTTGATTGGTTTCGCAACGAACTTTTTTGACACGCTGGGCATCGGTAACTTCGCACCAACGACGGCCGCTTACCGCATCTGGCGCGTCGTGCCCGACGCGTTGATCCCGGGCACGATGAACGTCGGGCATACGCTGCCGGTAGTCGCGATGGCATTCATCTTCATAGGGGTAATAGAAGTCGATGCGACTACTTTGGTGACCATGATCGCAGCGGCGATCCTTGGCTCTTGGTTGGGAGCCGGAGTTGTCACGCGCTTGCCGCAGAGAGCGATCCAAGTTGGCATGGGGCTCGCCATGCTGACCGCCGCCGCGCTGTTCATGATGGCACACTTCGAAGCGTTTCCTGTCGGCGGCGACGCCCTCGCACTTAGCGGCGGCGAACTCGCGATCGCTTGCGTTTCGGTTGCCTTGTTCGGAGCCCTACAGACGATCGGCATCGGCCTCTACGCACCGTGCATGATCCTAGTCGCACTGCTCGGCATGAACCCGAAGGCGGCGTTTCCTATCATGATGGGGGCCTGTGCGTTCTTGATGCCAGTGGCCAGCGCGCGCTTCATTCACCGCGACAAGTATGATCACAAAGCGGCGCTTGGCTTGACCTTTGGCGGCTTGCCCGCGGTGTTCTTGGCAGCCTATGTGGTCGTCTCGCTGCCGCTGACGTCCGTGCGCTGGCTCGTGATCGTGGTGTCGGGCTATGCCGGGATCTCGATGTTGTTAGCGCGCGGCGGGTCTTCGCGCACGCATTGAGTGCGCTGCTTACTAGCTACTGCTGGAGTGGCTCGCGCAGAAGCCTGCCGCCGGTGCGCCGAACCAGTCCCGGCGCTCGCCAGCGCTTGCCGGTGCGGAGCAGCTAGGCGGCTATTGGTATCAGGAAACTGGCTCGCGCTTCGGCAGTTAGAGTTACGCCGACCGCTTGAATGCCAGCTAGGCGGCGACACTATTTGGTCACCGACGAGTCTTGAGTGAGAAACTCGATGCCAAACCGGCTCTGCCGAGTTTCCGGAAACCACGGGGTTCGCCGCAGTTGCCACTACCCGATGAGCAAACCTAACGCGACCACGGCTCTACCGGTCCACGCCACGGTTCGGATCCAGTTCGTCGCGACCAATCGATGGATGGTAGCGAGGTCCTTGCCCTTCTCAAGTCGGCGATGGCACGGCACCTGTAGCAGCGCAGTCGAGAGCCAGGCGATCGCGAGCAGTGCGAGTCCGGCGTAGCAAGTGATGGCAGCCTCGGCGGATGGTGGCCAGATCGCGAGCCATGCTGCTGCGGCGACCTCGACCAGCATGAGTGGTCCGACGACGTGGCCAGTGCGACGCACGTGCTGCGCGGCAAACTCAGAGAACGAAGGCGCATCTACGGATGCGAACAACGGGTAGTGCACGACCTGCACGAACCAGATCAAGCCAGCCATGGCGAGAGTGGCTGACGCGTGCAGGAAGAGGATTGCGTTGTTCCAGTCCATTGTAGCAACCCCTGATGCTAGCGTGCTCGCCAAGCAATCCAGAGAATCCGCCCAAAGGCCGGCCACCAGAGCAGGTCGTTGGTCAGGATGGTCCAACCGAATTGCAGCGGGATTTGCCCGGTCCAGGCGGCTTCGATAAAGCCGATTGGGCCGAAGACTTTGCCCAGCAGGCCGACCAAAACGAGCGGCCAGTGCCGGATTGGATTGCTAGCAGCGATGGCATACCCAACGCCATAGACCCCAACGATCATCCCGACGCATTGCCAGATCGGGACGTAGCGCGGCTGCTCCATCTGGCACCATTCGAACAGCGTTCCCGGCGAGAGCACGATGAACGCGCCCCAGACCAGGTTGTAGATGGCGGCTGCGGCCAGCCATCTCTTAGCCCATCGTGGCGCTTCCTGATTCATAGCCAGTCGTTCGCAGAGGTTGCTGCCCTGGATGCAAACGGTGTCCGCAAGCGGCGCGGACAATTGATTAGCTGCTAACTGCATCCAGTGTGCTGCTTGGGCGAAGGGTTAATAGATGCAAGACCTGGCAACGTGCAACCCGTTCATCATTCTCGGTGCTACCGGTGCGACAGGACAGCAACTGGCGCGCGACCTGCACGAGCGCGGCGCCAAATTGCGATTGCTGGCCCGAGACGAGAC
>JBNMND010000043.1:0-25876 GCA_051274975.1 Planctomycetota bacterium
ACCCAGCCTGCGCATGACCATCTACTGCGAGTCAGCACCTGGCGTGCGCACGATGACCGACTCGGAAGGCGCGTTCACCACCACGGTTCCTCAAGCCTCCGGCGCAATGGCGAGCTTCTTTGTCAAAGACGAACGCTGGTTGCTGTTGCGCACCGAGAACGCGGACTCTGCGAATGAAAGCGTTCGCAAGCCTATCACCGCCGATCAAGTCCTCGAACTGCAAGCCGTGCGGTCGTGTTCGGTCACGGGCCGCCTGCTCATGTTCGACGGCAAACCAGCGACCTATGTTGAAGTTGCATTGCAGCGCAACCGCGGCGATGCAAACAGATCGCGTTGGGGACCCGTCGCGTTCGCCACCACCGATGGCGATGGTAAGTTTTCATGCCTGGGCCTCAGCCACACCGAGAAGCATCTTCGTCTGTTCGTGATGAGCCCGGCTGGCAGCGCGGCACACCCGTATGTGCACACAGCCGACGTAGCCGGCACCATTGGGCTCGGTGACATCACACTAGCCCAACCAGCAGTGGTTCATGGCGTCGTGAGACGACCCGATGGCACGCCTGCGATCGGCTACTCGGTCACACTGCGCGAGCACCAACCCAAGCAGAAGGGCGATGGCTACCTTCGCTCGGCCATGACCGACTCACAAGGCCGTTACCGGTTTGCCTGCGTGCCACCGTGCTCCGCCAACCTCGTGGTCATGGACGATCCTGGCCAACCACTGCAGCAACATCCAGTGACCCTGGCCCCCGGCGAAATTCATAAACTGAATCTCGACGTTCTCGGCAACTAGTGGTGTGATGCAGACAGCTGCCGTCTTATGCGCGAGTCATCGACGTCGCTCACAAGGCGGGTTGCCGCAGGCCTATTCAATGGATACGTCGAGGACAACCCAACGCAGTGAGCGGCGGTGAGGGCCGCGGAGAAGATGGCTAATTTCGGCATCACACCACTAACGCGGTTCGTCCACCACAGCTGATAAGCCGCTACGCTCTTGGCTCGCCCCTCAAGCCGCCAATGATGTCACGCCGATTGATGCCCCTGTTAGGGGCCTGCCTCTTCTCGCTGTTCGTATGCACCCAACTGGCGGCGCAATCCTCGGTACCGGTGAAGGCCGAAGGCTCCATCGACACGAGCGCGCTGGCAACGACCGGCCGCGCCAAAGTCAGGCTGACGTTCACCCCCGAAGCACCGTTGCGGCAACCATATGCCGTGCGCCTCGAACTTCGCTCGGGTGGGCGCACGATCCAGCAGCGTGACCACGCACCACCTGTGCCGGTGACCAAATGGGAAGCGAACAAGCCAGTCACTTACGAGCTGTCGCTGTTCTTTCCGTTGACGCCCAAGAACGTCCACAGTGTCGACGTGCTGATCGGCTTCCTCGACCCGAAGGACAACAAGGCTCGGCCACTACTGTCGCGCACTCGCCCGCGCAATGGCTTGGTGCAGATCACGAACTTCAAGTTCCCAGAGATCGAACTGGTTCCGGATGCGACCAACGTCGAAACAACGATTGCCGCCGCGCTAGAACTGGCGAAAAGCGATGCGCGCGCCGCGTGGGACCAACTGGAGTTCTCGTTCCGGCGAACGGATGACTACAACCTTAAGGAGCAGCTCCAGAAGGCGCTGCTGAAGGTCGGCAAGATGCCACCGGCACCGCTGTCGTTTGAAGAGAACGGCATCGTCAAGGGACGCGTCCGGGCAGAATACGCGCGCTACCTCCGTCAAGTTGCGGGACGTCTCTTCGATCGCGGTCGCTTGTTCGCGGCGCTGGTGCTGCTCGACGAAGTTGGTGGCGCACTGCAAGAAGACGCCGACCGCGCGGTGCTCGGCGCACTCGACAACGCACGCCGCGTCACCAAGGATCGTGACGGCATTGCCGAGAAGGTGTTCGCGATCACCAAGGAGCAGCAAGCCGAAGTCGACCAACTGGCCGCCGAACACAAAGCGGAGCCCGAGCGGTTGGAGTTTGCGGTCGCGATGGCTAGCAACAAGAAGCGCCGACCGATCGCACGCGAACTCGTTCGCACGATTGAGTTCACGCCGGAGCTGCGCGAAGAAGCTGCCGAAGCGCGTCGCGAGATCGAACGTGCGTGGCTGAAGGATGTGCCGGCCGAAGAGCGCGCCGAAGCGGACGCGGCGATGAACCACCCATCCTGGGCTCGCACTAGCCAGCGCGTCAGCCATCGCTTCGTGATGATCGGCCCGGAGAAGCTCGTCAACGGCATCCCCGCCGACAGCTTATTGCTGTTCGACTTGGCCTACCTCTACCAGACCGATCTGTTCGGTCGCGTCCCCAACCCGCAGGGCGACCGCGTCACTGTCTACTTCAAGGAGCTATGGGAGTTTGGTGGCGGCGTGGGCGGCGGCAAGATCATCGACATCGGTCGCGCCAAGCCTGACGACACCAAGCGTCGCGTCGACGGCGGGCTCTTCTATCACGAACTCGCGCACTGCGTCGACGACACCAAGCCGATCTACCCCGGCTTCCGCGAAGGCCTCGCCGACTTTGCCGCCGCGTTTAGCTACCACGAACTCGGCCAGATCGCGCAGTCGCGCCTCGCGTTCGGCAGCGCCAAGCGCGCGTTCCTTGGCGACTACCTCAACCGTGACCTCGAATACTGGCGCATCCCCAACTACGGCCCGAGCGCCGGTTTCTTGCTGCACTTCATGCAGGAGCACGGCAAGGTCGGCAGCCACTACCACTGGGAACGCTACCGCAAGTTCTTCCGCGACTACCGCAACTGCCGAGTCAAGGATGCACGCACGCCGACTCTGGCGCGCGCGTATGCCTACCACCTGACCGAAGCGTTTGGCGACAAGGCGTTCGCCGACTTGATCAAGTTCCGCTGGCCGCTGCTACCGAGCGACCTCGCGACCGTTCGCGAAGAGCAGCGGCATCTGCAACGCGCATCCGCTTCGAAGATGCTCGAAGATTCGCTCGGTTCGCCGGTGCCGCGCGACGTGATGGCGATGCAGCTGAAGCGCGAAGGTGCCGAAGTCGAGGATCACACCGACGAGCTAGGTGTCATCAAAGACTGGTGGGTCATCGGTCCGTTCAAGAAGAAGGGCGTCAACCCAGACGCCTACCGCTTCCCGCCGGAGTTCGAGATCGACCTGAAGAAGCGCTACGAGAGCATCAACAACAACCCGACGTGGCGGCGCCCCGGCAACAAGCCGGTGACCGTCGACCCCAGCGGTTGGCTGCGCTTCCACTTCTCCTACATGGACAACACCGCGATCTACGCGTTGACCCATGTGAAGGTCGCCGTCGAGACCGAGGCGTGGTTGCACGTTCGTGGTGATGATGATGTGACGCTGTTCGTCAACGATGCGTTGATCGGCAAATACAATCGCAAGAATGGCAAGCACGGGCCATGGCGACCCAACTGGCAGACGATGTTGCCCGATGCGGCGCGCTTTCAGGTGACGCTGCAACCCGGCCGCAACAAGGTGCTGCTCAAGGTCCGCAATCGAGCTGGCGGCTCGGGGTGTTCGCTCGCGATCGCGAAGCGCAGCGGTTCGCCACTGGACCTGGAATCCTGGACGACGGACGTCGAGCCGGCCAAGAAGAAGTTCGCTGCGATCGACACGCCGGATGGCAAAAGATGGCGGAAGGTGTTCCTCATCAAGGGCAGCTCGCGCAGCGCGCATCGCAAGCTGGAGACGCCGGTCGGCAAGTGGACCGTTCGCAACAAGGCGATCAACGGCACCTCCACGAATCGCGGCGTGCAGTGGCGCAAATACACCGTGCGGCCAGGCTTCCCCAAGGACTCCCCATCCAACTTGGCGTGGCTACCGGAGAAGGCCACCAAGGACCTCGAGGCGTTCCGATTGACGATCGACCTCGAAGAGAAGGGTCGTGCACCGAAGATGTGCGTCACGTTCCAAGGCGATGGCCTGCGCGATGGCTTGTCGGGATGGACGCTGATCCTCAACCCACGCGGCGACACGGTGCAGGCGACGATCGAACGTTACGACCGACTCGTCTACCAAAGTGATTCGGTCAAGTATGAAGTCGACGATAAGAAGCCGACGACCCTCGAGCTGCTCTACTACGGCAAGCGGCTCACAGTGCGCCTTGGCACGCAGGTGCTGTTTGACCAGAACACAATCCGCGCCATCCCCGACATGACGCGCATCGGCATTGCGACCTGGGGTCCGCAGGTGCGCATCACCGAGATCGAACTGCGAGCACCAGCGCGCACTCGGTGAGGCCCCCGCGGCTCAAAGAGTCACCTGACCGCGGATTGACAGCCGACACCTGCTCACCACCGACATCTGATTTCAAATCGCCGGGCTAGTCGCCTACCCTGGCGACATGTTGCGCAACCGCTCCCTTTGCGTCTCGGGCCTGCTGCTAGCGGCCTGCGCCACGCACGCTCCCTCCGACCAAGTAAGTGAATCTTGGAACTGCACGCCGCGCCTGCACCTTTCCAAGGTCTGGGCGTTCTTGTCGGCGAAGTACGATCGCAACCGCGACGGGCTGGTCACCACGGCCGAGTACGGCCGCGGGGAAACGCGATTCCAAAACTACGATCGGAATGACAGCGGTACGCTGTCCGCCGAGGACTTTCCGGAGGACACGTTCTTCAACGGCTTCACGCACATGATCGTGAAGCAGGCTGACAGCGACGACGACGACCAGGTCTCGCGCGGTGAATGGCGAGCGTTCAGCGAGAGCCTCGACGCCAACCGTGATGGCAGCATGACGCAAGACGAGATTGCGAAAGTGCTGCCCTGGGCCAGCGACTGGCGGCTATTCCTGTTGTCCTTCGACCAAAACGAAGACGGCGTATTCTCATCGCCCGACCTCAAACTCGCGTTTGACGATCAGGATTTTGACGGTAACGGCGTGCTCGCCGGCAAAGAGATGTCTGGTTGGCAACCGACTCGCGGTGAACGCGGCGCCGCACCAAGCCCCGGCACCGCGGCACCCGACTTCGAACTGCCGTATGCCGGCAATCCATCGAAGACCTTCCATCTGCACGACGCGGTCAAGGGCCAACCAGTCGCGCTGATCTTCGGCAGCTACACTTGACCACCGTTCCGAGAATCAGCCGGTCGGCTGAACCAACTGCACGCTCGCTACGGGGACCGCGTGCGCTTCGTCGTGGTTTACTGCCGCGAAGCACACGCAATGGACTCGTGGTTGCCAATGGCCTTTGGCGAAATCGAGGACCCGGTAACTGCGGAAGAACGGGATCGCATGGCGACGTTCAGCTTGCGAGAACTGGGGCTGACGATGCCCGCCGTTGTCGACACCCTCGATGACACGACCTCGAGCGACTACGCCGGCTGGCCAGAACGACTATTCTTGATCGCGAGCGACGGCAAGGTCGCATACCGCGGTGGCCCGGGCCCGTTCGGCTTTGATCCGGATGGCTTCGAATCAGCTATCCGCGCGCATCTGGGCGACAACAGCGGCGAGTAGCTACTTGCCGCCATCCAACTGCTTCAACAATTGCATCACGGCCGGCTCGCGCGGTCGCAGTTCGGCGGCGCGCTTCAGTTCCTTGCGCGCAGCTTCCTTGCGCCCCATACCGACCAACACCCGCGCCAGATTGAACTGCGCGTTGAAGTAGGTCGGCTGCAACACGACTGCGCGGCGGTAGTGACGCTCCGCAACATCGAGCTTGTTGGCGGCGAAGTTGGCGGTCGCGAAGTTGTTGTGCGCACGTGGCGAGTTGGGCAGCACACGCACAGCTTCACCAAAGTGCAGCAAGGCCTTCGCGTCATTGCCACTGCGGCCAAACAACGTGCCGAGTTGCATGTGCGCCATCGCGTGGTTCTTGTCGATGCGCAGCGCTTGCTGGTAGCTCGATGCGGCGGTTTCCAACTTGTGCATGCTCTCACCCAACATGCCGCGCTCAAACCACACGGCGGCGGCACCGGGAGAGATCTTGCATGCCTTCTCGATCGCCTTTTCGGCGATGACGAAGTTACCTCGGTCGCGTTCGAGCTGGCTCTTCCGCATCAACAGGTTCCACGCGTTCGGGATCTTCTCGAGGTCGCGATCAGTGGTCGCCAACTGCAGCTTCGGCCGATCGCGCAAGTCGCCCAACGTCAGCGAGAACGTGCACGTGCCCATCTCATCCGCCGACTGCTGGCCGAACCGCACACGTTGCAGCGGCCGCACCGGGTTGTTGTCGTTGTTCTCGCTGTTGTCGTAAACGTATTCGATCGACACGAGTGTGCCGGCTGGCAGATCGATCGGCTGCTGGAAGCGGTACTCGTCCTGCCAGTCAAAGTCCCACTCATCAATCGCGAACAGCTCCTTGACCTCGCCACCTGGCAGCGTCGCCGTCGCCTGCATCTTGCGGCAGACGTAGTGCGCGTGCGGATAGACCGCGTGCAACCTAACCGCCGTCGGCAGCACCAGATGGTCACGCAAGACGAAGTCCGCCACGCCCGGTGCGACATCGATCTCCTCGGAGAACAACATCACCAAGTCGAACACGTTGCGCGTCGGCACGTCGGTAAACCAGATGCCAATCTCCGGCTGCACCAACTCTAGCTTGCCAACGGGCACGGCATGCAACTGCAACACGAAGTCGTCACCAGGGAACAGCCGCCACGCCATGCCGTCCGGATTGCGCCGCACGCTCTTGCCAGGCGTCCAACCCATGAAGTGCCCATCCGGCGGCGAGGCAGCGCCGAGCGTCATGCCGGAAAATCCCGGCCCAGGCCAGGCTTTGTCGGTCTGTCGCGATTGCCGCGTGCGATCGACGCCCAACACCGCGTGGTGCACAGCGCGATTGCCCGGACGAATCTCGACCGCCGCGACATAGCGCATGCGTTCGATAGCGATCGGCACCACGAAGTTGCGCACGATGTCAGCGCCCGAAGCTGGCACTTCCAGAACATCCGGCATGCGAATGATCGCGTCCGGTTCGCCCAGCTGCCAACCGTCGGAGAACTTCGGCGCCTTCGGCTCCATGCTCTCATCACCGCGCGGCGCGCCGGCCGCAACCCAACTCTTGATCGTAGCTAGGTCCTGCTTCGACAACCGGCGATCACCAACGAAATCACCATGCGTCGGCTGCCACGGCGGCATATATCCAGATGCGGTGACCTCTGCCACGAACGCGCGCTTCTTGAACACGTCGCCGTAGCTCAACAAAGAGAACGGGGCGGGCTGGCCCGGGCGATGGCACGACGCGCACGAACGGTGAACGATCGCGGCGACGTCGGAGGACCACGTCGGCGACTCTTGCGCCAACAGTGACGGGGACCACATGCATGTGATCAGGGCCGTGGTTTTGAAGATCATGAGCATCGTGAACGCGCCCGATCATCACCGTTGCGCGCCCTATGTCCACTCCCGCGGACTGGCCAGCTCGTTACTCGAGCACGACCACGTAAGACGCGGCGCTAGGGTATACCTCGGTCAACGCGACGATGGCGCGGCCATACTCATCGAAGCCGTAATCAAACCACGAGATGCACTGACCCGTGAACGTCGTCTCGAGCTCTCTCGTCACCCGAATGCCGTTGCGGGCTCAGATTCCGGACGCGAGCCGAAGGGTGACGTTCGCACCCAGAGACATCTGAACGTCGGGAGTCCAGGTCCAGGTCAACGCAGCCGGCGACCGCGTCCATGTGCCCGCCAAGGTCGCCAGACCGTCGTCCACAACCACCGCCACCGCCTCGGCAGGTATCTCATCGACGGGCAGGTTGAAGGTCACGCTGACGTCAGCAGTTGGGCCAACCGCCGCCGCACCGAACAGCGGCTTCACGTTGGCCACCACGAGTTCGAGGGGGTCCACCGGGATTGGGGGGGGCCATTGCCGCTGCTGCCGTTGCCCCAACTGGTCATTGCTGCCAAGCAGGCAGGCAGGACCACAAGAAGAGCTCGACTCTCTCGGGGCATACCCTCTCTATGTCAGCACATCCTGGGCGTAACAACACCCCCCTCCCCGGAACGGGGCGGCAATGCTCGGCGGCGACGCTATCCTGTTCGCCCAACTCCCCGGACAAACTGTGACTGACCTGAATAGCCATCTGCGCGAGCGCCTGCTCGCTGCCATCGCCGACCTGGAACTCCCCCCCGAAGCTGCCGGGATGGTGCGCCTGGATCCGCCTAAGAACCGCGACCACGGGGATGTCGCGCTCGGTGCGTTCCAATTGGCAAAGCTGGCCAAGCAGCCGCCGCCGAAGTTCGCGGCGGAGCTGGCGGCAAAGATCGGCGCCGATGATGTCATTGAGTCGGCCATCGCGACCGGACCGTTCATCAACTTCAAATTCCGTCGCGCGGCGATGGCGCAACAGGTGCTGACCGCGATCCAAACCGACGCGGCGCCGTATGGCAACGCGGTGGCAAATGATCAGGTCGTGCTGATCGACTTCAGCTCGCCGAACATCGCGAAGCCGTTCCACATCGGCCACATGCGTAGCACGGTACTCGGCAACGCACTGTGTCGCATCCATCGCCACCTCGGCGCGACCGTGCACGGCATCAACCACCTTGGTGATTGGGGTATGCCGTTCGCGAAGATGATGACGGCTTACATGCACTTCGGTGACGAAGCCAAGCTGCACGAATCGGCCATGCGGCACATGTTCGAGCTCTACAAGCAGTTCGAAGGTGAGGCTGAGAAGAACCCCGAACTGTTGACCGAGGCGGCCAACCACTTCAAGAATCTGGAGTCGGGCGAGGACAATGTCGAACGTCGCATGTGGCAGATGCTGCGCGACGAGTCGTTGAAGGCGTTCCAGGGACCTTACTCGCGCCTCGGCGTGACGTTCGATCACATCACCGGCGAGTCCTTCTTCGAAGACAAGATGGAAGCCGCGATGAAGCGCGTTGAAGTCGCCGGCGT
This sequence comes from Planctomycetota bacterium, assembly GCA_051274975.1. GTDB lineage: Bacteria > Planctomycetota > UBA1135 > UBA1135 > UBA2386. The sequence goes on from JBNMND010000043.1 coordinate 8,823, forward strand.
GCTCGAGGAGAGCGAAGGTGCGCAGGTCGTCACACTGAAGGACTTCGGCATCAAAGTGCCGTGCCTACTGCGTAAGCGTGATGGCACGACGCTTTACCACACCCGTGACCTGGCGGCAGCGTTCTACCGCGAGCAGGAGTTCTCGCCGACGCGCATCCTCTACATCGTTGGCTCAGAACAGAAGCTGCACTTCGCGCAGCTGAAGGGCGTGCTCGAGAAGATGAAGGAGCCCGTCGCCAAAGCCGTCGAACACGTGCCGTTCGGCCTCGTGCTATCAAAGGGACCCGAAGGTAAGTGGGAGAAGTTCGCGTCGCGCTCTGGCAACGCGGTCTTCCTCGACGAGATCCTCGATGAAGCCGTCGCCAAGGTGCGCAGCGTCATCGCCGAGAAGAACCCAAACCTCGAAGACCCGGACGCCGTTGCCGAACACGTCGGCGTGTCGGCGATCGTGTTCAACGACCTGAAGAATGGCCGCATCAAGGACGTCAAGTTCGACTGGGACGCAATGCTCGCGTTCGAAGGCGAAACAGGTCCTTACGTGCAATACGCGTGCGCGCGCCTCAGCTCGATCCTGCGCAAGGTCGACCTACCGGTGCCGGATGTCGCGAGTATTGACTTCGCATTGCTGGCCGATGCCGAACGCGTGCTGCTGACGATGATGGACTTCGCCGCCGCGGTAAAGCGCGCCGCTGAACAGTCCGAGCCGAGCGTCGTGACCAACTACACCATCGCCCTCGCCGGCGAGATCCACAGCTACCTGGCTGATCACTACGTGGTCGGTGCGGAGCCGGCCGTGCGCGATGCGCGACTGGTGCTGGTCGATGCCGCACGACGCTTGTTGACGACTGGGCTGGGCCTACTCGGCATCAAGGCTCCGGAACGCATGTAGGTCGTGCATGTCGACTGAGCGGAGCCACCTCCGCGCGGCGGATTGAGTTCGATCGTCAGCAACGACCGCACGCGACCCTTGCGCCGACTACGCAGCGACCAGATGCGCGCCCAGCCGCGATCGCAGTATTCGAAGTAGCTCGACCCGCAGGGCTGCATCGCAACGCCTTCGCGCGCGAGCTCCTTACTGCTAGTCAGTTCGACAAACTCCCAAACCTCGGGATCTTCTTCGCCGTCGCCGCGCCGCACCATCAACGGCTCATACGACGAGCGCGACCACGTGCCGTCACTGCTTGTTCACCGAACCGCGTATTGGTAACAACCAACGCCTGCGCGAAGCGCGGGGCATTCACAATTCAGGCAAACCCGCCGCGCGCAGGCTATCAGAGCCTAGACCGTCGATCGCGACGCCCAGCGTGCACACGTGCCCAGCAAGGCGCGGCGATCGACCGGTTTGGTCATGTAGTCGTTGCACCCAGCCGCAAGACAACGGTTCCGATCGGTGCTCATCGCATTCGCCGTCAGAGCGACAATCGGGCCGGTGTAGCCGCCTGCACGAAGCTCTTTGGTCGCCTGGTAGCCATCAAGTTCGGGCATTTGCATATCCATAAAGATGACGTCAACCGCGTCGCCAGCTGCAAGCACGTGATCGACGGCAATGCGACCATTGTCCGCAACTGAAACTTCGGCACCCGCGCGCCGCAGCAAGTACGACAGCAAGCGCTGATTGTCGGCACCGTCTTCGGCCAACAAGATGCGCAGCCCGGCGAGGTCGGCGAGTGGCGCGGCGCTGTCACCACCCTGAGTCGTCGAGGGCAGCAGCTCCATCTTCGCTCCGTCAGGATGCCAGACCGTGGGGTCTTCATCAGAGGTCAACGGCAGGACCAGCGTGAACGTGCTGCCCTGACCCATGGTACTTTCTACTTCGATCTCACCATCGAGCATGCGCGCGTAGTGACGGGCGATCGATAAGCCTAGCCCGGTGCCACCGAAGCGTCGTTCGGTCGTGCTGTCGCCCTGTTCGAAGGGCCGGAACAAGCGCGACACCTGTGCTTCGGTCATACCAATGCCGGTATCCCGAACCGCGATCGACATCGTCTGCGAATCGTCGGATCGCTCATACCACACCGTGACGCGCACCTCGCCTTCCAGCGTGAACTTGATCGCGTTGCCAATCAAGTTGACGAGGATCTGGCGAACGCGCACGGGGTCGGTGCCGATCGAGCGCGGCAAGCCCGTGGCGAAGGTGCGCTCAAGGTGGACGTCCTTCTCCTGGGCGCGAACGCGTAGCAGCGACAAAACATCATCGACGAGCAACGCGGGGTCCGTTGCACAGGCACTGATCTCAAGGCAGCCCGCTTCAATCTTGGACATGTCGAGTAAGTCGTTGATGACCTGAAGCAGGTGACGACCATGCCGGTCGATGGTGCCTACAGCAGCTTCTCGCTCAGCCGCTGGATAGTCCGAATCGCCTAACAACTCGGCGTAGCCAAGAATGGAAGTCAGCGGCGTGCGCAACTCGTGACTGATGTTTGCAACCAGCGCGCTCTTGGCCTGGCTGGAACTCTCCGCCACCCGTTGCTGTGCCCGCACGACATCCAGCTGCGCGTTGCTGCGCATGCGGTGACTCTCGCGTAACACGCAGAACCATGCCGCCGCGACAAGCAACGCGAACGCCATCGTTGCAATCAACAAGCGAGCCCCAAACACTTCAAGCTCCGATGCTTCTCGGGCAACCATGCTGCGAAGGGATCGCTGCGTGACTTGGTTGCCAACGGCGTAGGCATCCTTGTCAGCTAGGTAGAACGGGCCTTCAAGAATCGAACGCGCCTCCCTCAGGTCGCCAGCGGCGATCATTTCGAAGATTTTCGCCTCGGCTTCGACCAACCGCTTGTTCGCTTCATCGGTCGCCACGCCAAGCTCTTCATCGAAGAGCTTCGGAGACTCTCGACGCAATGCCTCGATCGCATCATCCAACAAGCTGACGTGTTCGTCGTAGCGCTTCTGCCAACGGTCATCGCCAGTCGTAACAGCAACCCAAGTCGACATCGTCAGGACTTCATCAAGGCGCTCGATTCTGTTGCACAACTGCTGCACGTGCAACTGACGCTGATGTGACGCGACGGTCTTGCTCGTCGTCGTGTAGATCGCGGAGAGGGCACACACTGCCAACAGAACCGTCGACAACACAGCCACGACGCACAGCCTTCGCTTGGTAGGAGTGACAACCGTTGTCACTGCCGGTGTGTCGCTCTCCATAGGATCAGCATCGGCCCGCGCATCGGTCGCCTCTTAACAAATCGCGCGAGCACACAAGTCCGGTGATTGGGGACTCTCCCATCAGCAACAATCCGAAGACTTGGTGTTCCGACCATGCCACCGGGGAACCATGACCGAGCCTGTCGTAGAATGCGGCCGCATGCATCGCTCGACCCTCCAAACTTCCTTGCTGGCCATGGCACTCGCCGCGCTCGCTGGATGCACCGGCACCGACACAGAACTGACCGAGTCGGCGACTACACACCTCAACATGACCTCATCGCACCCATCCAATCCCGAGGCAGCCCTTCTTGCGGCGGCCCGTTCTGCGGCAACCACAATCCAGGCGCCACTGATCGACGCAGAAGCCCCGGTCGACTTCCAAACCGCCACGTTCGCCCTCGGTTGATTCTGGGGCCCTGACTCCCGGTTCGGGAGTCTAGAAGGTGTTCTTCGCACGCGCGTCGGCTACTGCGGTGGTTCGACCAAGAGCCCGACGTATCGCTCCATTGGCGATCACGCTGAGACGATCCAAATCGACTTCGATCCCAAGCGCATCAGCTACGAGCAGCTGCTCGAGTTGTTCTGGACGACGCACAACCCGTGTCGCAATGCGTGGAGTCGCCAATACATGTCAGCGGTCTTCTATCAGGACGATGCGCAGCGTGAAGCAATCGATGCAACGCGACACAAGTTCGTCAAGATGCCGGACCAGGTGCAGACCGAGATTGCGGCACTCGAAAAGTTCTGGATCGCGGAGGACTATCACCAGAAGTATCGCCTGCGCCACGAAAACGCGATCGTCGGCGAACTGCAGGCGATCTATCCGAACGAGCCAGACTTCATCAACTCAACGGCGGCGGCACGACTCAACGGCTACCTCGATGGCTATGGCAGTTCGAAGCAACTCGATCTTGAGATTGAGAAGCTCGGCTTGTCCCCCGATGGCCAAGCGTTGCTGCGCAAGCAAGTTCGCTAGCGGTGCCAAGGCCGCGGACTTGTGGTTTGAACCGGGTACAGCACGCGAGTCAGCGCCACATCTCGTCGTCGTACCAGACGCCGACGACGATGCGCAGCGCGGCGATGTCCTTGAGCGGATCGCTATCGAGCACAACGAAACCTAGCGAACCTTCGCGAAGCGGACCGAGCCCGGGCGTGCCGAGCACCTTGGCAGCGACCGTGGTTGCCGCAGCGAGCGCTTGCTGGTTACTCATGCCGTATTCGACCATCAGCTCGATCTCGCGTGCGTTGTCGCCATGCGTGAACACTCCCGCATCGCTGCCGCATGCGATGGTCACGCCCGCGGCGAGCGCTTGCTGGAAGCCGATCTTCGCAGCGTTAAGGCGTTTGACGATTGGGCCCTTGCGACCTGCGTATTTGACAATCGCCTCGTTGGCGGCCAGGCACGGGCACAACACAACACCACGTTCGCGCATCAGATCGAACGTTGCTTTGCTACCGCCAGAGCCATGTTCAATCGTGGCAACGCCAGCGAGTGCCGCGCGACGCATGCCTTCGTTGGTGCTCGCGTGCGCGGCGACGCGACGGCCGAGACGTTTGGCTTCGGCACACAACACCGTCAATTCTTCGAGCGAGAACGTCGGGGCGACGCCGCCGTTGGGTCCGTAGCTATAGTCGGCGTAGACCTTGATCCAAGCAGCACCGCCCGCGATCTGATCACGAACGGCTTGCTTGATCTCGTTGATGCCAGCCACGGGCTGCGCGCCCTTCTTGACGTTCGGATCGTTGGGCGATGGGCCGTAGCGACCGCGCTGCACAATGGCGCGTGTCGTTGGGTAAACGAGCGGCCCACGAATGGTGCGTTCGGCGATCGCCGTGCTCAGGTCGACATCGGTGTAACCAGCGCCTTCGGTACCCAAATCGCGAATCGCCAAAAACCCAGCCCGCAACGTGTTCTCGGCAAAGCGGGCGCCACGCAACGTGCGCAAGCCATCCGATGTCTTGAGAACCTGACTGTTCCACTTCTCAATGTTGTAGGGACGCAACAGCAAGTGCGTGTGCAGATCGATCATGCCGGGGATGACCCAGCATTCGCCGAGATCGCCGAACACGGGATCGTCCGCGACAAACTTCCTAACCTGAACAACGCGATGGCCCAAGGTCACGATCACCATGTCCTTGCGCCAAGACTTGCCATCCTCAGACAGCACGTTCGCACACTTCCAAATCGCAGGCGTCTGCGCCGTGGCAAGAAGAGCAGCGGCGAGAACCGCCAGCAGCGACAACAAGTGGGTGCGCATCACGACATCATCGCCGCCAACCGCCACACCGCCAACGTCTTCGTCCGAAGTCGAAGGCTTCCTGATGGAGACGCGGGGCGCGCTACAACGGCCGCATTGGCACGCGCTTGAGCAACCACGTGAAGTAGTAGAATAGCGGCGTGTCAGCGAGCGCAACCAGTGCCTTGAAAAGCCATAGGTCCAAGATGATCGTCAGCATCTCATCGCCCGGCTTCACACCCCAGAACAGCACCAACACGACCAGCACCGAATCGAGCAACTGCGACACGACGGTCGACGCGTTGTTGCGCAACCACAAGTGCTTGCCTTTGGTCAGATCACGCCAGAAGTGAAACAAACGCACATCGAGGAACTGCGCCACCAGATACGCAGTCATCGATGCCGCAATCACGCGCCACGTATTGCCAAACGCCGCCCGATAGGTCTCCTGGCTGACGGGGCTGTCCTTGATCGCTTCGAACTGACCGCCAAGCCACAATGCGAGCAGCGCAAACAACGACGCGGCAAAGCCAGCCATGACGACGCGGGTGGCGCGCCGACGTCCGTATAGCTCCGACAACAAGTCCGTCGCCAAGAACGTGATCGGGTACGGCAACGCGCCCGCCGACAGCGTGAACACCTTGAAGCCGAGATCGACCGTCAAGAACTTGTTCGCGATCAGGTTGCAGACAACTAGCGACGACAAGAACACCGCGGCCAACACCAAGAAGATGGTGTCGACCGGACGGTTCTCAGCTTCTTCGAATGCCACAGCGCTCATGCCACTACTCCCAGCGCAGGCTTTCGATGAACTCGATCACGCCGCCGCACGACACCTGGTGGCACGCGACGCAGCTGCCGACAATCGCGTTGTAGCTGCCCTTACTCGGCGCCCCATCGAATTGACGCACCACAGACAAGTAAGACTGGGCGCGCGCGTCATAGCCTTCATCGCGATCGGAAGGAACCGTCGGCCACGCACAACGCATCGCACGATGCACCGGGAACAGCGGCTTGACCGGTTCGCCAGCTTCGATCATCAGGCGCGATTCGCGCAAGCCGTCGACGAACAAGCGCATCACCACAGCCAGTTCGCTATCGCCGTTGGGATTGCGCTCGGACTTGATCAAGTTGCCGGGACTGCCGGGAACGCCCGGCTTGAGCACTGTCTGCAGGTTGCAGTCCGAGTCGTCGAACGGATCGGGTTGCCCATTCGCATCTGGGTTGGCCGGGTTGGCGTCGGCCTGATTCACATCGTGGCCCGCGGTCGAATCCTCGGAGCAACCGGCAAACAAGGCGAGAGAGCACAGTAGCAGGGATCTTTTCACAGCAATCGCGATGCTCGGTGCCCCGATGGGCTGGCGCAAGCTGTCAGAACGAGATCATGGCCAAAGCGCGCGAATGCTCTGCGCACTGCGCGCTCACCCCGCCGCATGTGCGACCGCCCCCTGGCAGAAGATTGACGTTCCTGGCCGCCACCACCTACGCGAAGTTGGGGTTGACGTAGGCGCTCGCGGATCCCAAAGGCAGCAGCTCAAAGCCAATGCCTTGGGGCATGCGCGACGGCCAACCGCATCGACGCGCCAAACGTCATGAAAACCTGGACGCGGCCCGTCATTGGTAAACTCTTCCCTCGGCGCTGGTCGCTCTGGACGACGTAAGTCTACCAAAGCTCCACAACACCGGCCCCCACAGCACTTCAGCGCACACCAAACCGTCTCAGAATCCGGGTTTGCCGGGCGTTCACGGCGCACAGTCGCTATTGTGCTCGCCCCGTTCTTCGGACTCATATGCGCGACAAGATCAACATCGGTTACGGCCAAGGATTCTGGGGCGACTCCATCCTGGGCCCGGTGCGCCTCGTGAACGAAGGCCCGCTGGACTACCTGGCCCTCGACTACCTGGCCGAAGTCACCATGAGCATCATGCAGAAGCTCAAGGGACGGAATCCGGCTGCCGGATACGCAACGGACTTCGTGCAGATGCTGGATCGCACGCTGCCCGCGATCCACGAGAAGGGCATCAAGGTGATCGCCAACGCCGGCGGAGTAAACGCCGACGGCTGCCTGCAAGCCGTTCTCGAACTCGCCCGCAAGAAGGGCATCAAGGGCCTCAAAGTCGGCGTAATCGACGGCGACGACATCCTGTCCCGCATCCCGGAACTGGCAAACGCTGGCCACGCGATGAAGAACATGGACGACGGCCGACCGTTGTCCGAGATCCAAGACAACCTGCTCAGCGCCAACGCCTACATCGGCGCGTTCGCCGTGGCTGACTGCCTCGCCGCTGGCGCCCAGATCGTTATCGCGGGCCGCGTCACCGACCCAGCACTCGTCGGCGGCCCGATGATCCACGAGTTTGGCTGGTCCCCCGAGGACTACGACAAGCTGGCAGCCAGCACGGTCGCCGGCCACATCGCCGAGTGTGGCGCCCAATGCACGGGTGGCAACTACACCAACTGGCGCGACGTAAAAGACTTCGTCCGCATTGGTTACCCCATCATCGAGGGGCAATCCGACGGCACGTTCGTGGTCACCAAGCACGAAGGCACGGGCGGCATGGTCAACCGCAACACGGTGGTCTCGCAACTGCTCTACGAGATGGGCGACCCTAACCGCTACCTCGGCCCAGACTGCGCGGCGGACTTCACCAGCGCCAAGGTCGAAGAGATCGGCAAGGACCGCGTTCAGGTATCTGGCGTCAAAGGTGCGGCCCCGACAGACACTTACAAGGTCTCACTGAGCTACAAGAACGGCTACAAGGCGGTCGGTCAACTCACCGTCGCCGGACCGGACGCCATCGAGAAGGCCAAGCTGTGCGCCGAGATCGTCTGGGGCCGCCTGGCCTTTGACGGTTGTGAGTTCACCGACGAAGAGAAGATGGTCGAGTTCGTTGGCGCTGGCGTAACCCACGCCGGCATCCTCGAAAGCACTCAGCCACCGGAAGTTGTCATGCGCATCGGCGTCAAGAGTGACAACAAGGCCAAGGTCAACCGCTTCGGTTCCGAAGTCGTGCCGCTTGTAACATCCGGACCTCCGGGAGTTACTGGCTTCGCTGGTGGTCGTCCAAAGGCAACCGACATCGTTGGCTACTGGCCGGCGCTGCTCGATAAGAGCCAAGTTCAAACACGCGTTCGCGTGGAGGAGTCGTAGATGGCTAAGGTCAAACTCAGTGAGTTCGCCATGGCGCGGAGCGGTGACAAGGGCGACGGCAGCAACGTCGGTATCTTCGTCACCAACGACGCCGACTACGAACTCATCAAACGCGAACTTACTGTCGAGCGAGTGCAGAAGCACTTCGACAAGATCTGCTTCGGGGAGGTCACCCGCTTCGAAGCACCCAACATCCTGGCTCTCAACTTCCTGCTGCGAGATTCACTCGGCGGCGGCGGTAGCGAGAGCCTCAAGACTGATGCGCAAGGCAAGACTCACGGGCTGGGATTGCTCGAGATGGAAGTCGAGCGGTAGACGCAACCCTTGCACTAACCGCGACTAGCGGATGGAGTAAATATCAATGGCAAAGAAACGGACCCCGCAGACGTTTGAGAAACGTGCACGCGAACGCGATAAGCAGATGAAGCGCGACGCAAAGAAGCAAGAGCGACTGGCACGGAGTGCCAGCCGGCGAGACGGCACGTGGGACGTTGGCCCGACTATGGGTATCGAGAACCCGGAGCGACTTGCCGATGAAGAAGCCGAACGTCAGCGCCTCATTCGCGAGAAGCGAGAGAAGGCCGAGAGGGCAGCTCAACTAGAGCGCGCCGGTCCGGCCCAACCGGTGCAATCGCAGCAACAGCAGCGACCATCGCAGCCGCGACCGGCCGCGCCGCCGGCACCAGCGCCGGCACCAGCGAAGGAGTGACTCCCGCGGCGTTCGCTTCCCAAGCGTTCGCCTCGGCGAAGTTCGCCCAGCAGTGGCCGTGCAATCGGCCACGCCACAACACAGGCCCCGACGTTGACCAGACGTGGGCCGAACGTTGGCCCGACAGCTGCACCTAACTCAAGGTGCGTGCCACTCAGCCCAAAGGCGAATGGCGCGTCAACGAATGCGCCTAGCGCTTCGGTCCTAACGGCAGTAACTCCAGCCGCCGGAATTCGCACGGTGCGCCTTCTGCCTGGATCGCAATCTGGCCGTGATCGGCCGTGCAGTTGAAGCCGTCGTTGACGTGCTCACCGTTGACCCAGATGTCGATGCTCGAGCCGCGGCACTCGATCTCCATCGAGTTCCACTCGCCAGGCTCGCGCTCCGAACCCTCGGTCAGGTTCTTGATGCGTCGTTCATCGCCCTGCTTGCCGGTCCACTTCTCTTTGGGGCCTCGACGACGCTTCACCATGTCGGGCACCGAGATGTTCTCGCCGATGCACCAGAAGTCGCCAGCGTTGTTGACGTGCAACTGGCACTCGATCGACTTCGGGAACATGCCGTAGAGCTCGCGCTCTGTCGACGCGTGCACCAGCACCCCGCAGTTGCCGGGCTTCAGCGGCCAACGCCACTCGATGCAAAGCTTGTAGTCGCTGAAGGACTCGTTGCTGATCAAGTGGCCCTGCGGCGAGCCGTGGCTGACCAACATGCCTCGGTGCACGCTGAAGGACGGCTTCAAGCCGGGCTTGTCGTCGGCCGACGGAATGTCCGTGTGCCAGTTGCTGAGATCCTTGCCGTTGAACAAGACCGGCATGGAGCCGCACGAGGTGAGAAGCGCGAGGAGCGCGAGGGAGAGCGCAATCTTCATAGACGAACCGATGGCATAGGGCCCTCATATGTATCCTTGCTGACGTCATGACCGAACCACGAACCGAGATCGTGCTGCCCGGCAAGCCGATGACGGAGACGCTGACGTTCTTCCGTGAGACGCTTGGGTTGCAACTCGAGTCCATCATGCCGGCTGACGACCCGCAGATTGCGCGGCTGACGGGTGGTGGCATGCGCGTCGAGTTGCACGCCGGCTACGAAGGGGATCCCGGCCTGCTGCAAATGACCAGTGACGAGGCACGCGCCGAAATATGCGCCCCCAACGGCACGCGCATCCGCTTTGTCGCAGCCAAAGAACCACTGAACATCCCCACCGCGGACGACGTCGCGGTGATCACAACCCGCGCCTCCGGCGACGACTGGGTGGTCGGCCGAGCCGGCATGCTCTACCGCGACTTGATCCCCGGGCGGATGAACGGCCACCTGATCGCGTCCCACATCCGCATTCCCGACGGCGGCCCGGTGCCGGACAACGTGCACTTCCACGATGTGCGCTTCCAGATGATCTACTGCTATCGCGGTTGGGTTCGGTTGGTCTACGAGGACCAAGGCGAGCCGTTCGTGATGCAGGCTGGCGACTGCGTGTTGCAGCCACCGGAGATTCGCCATCGCGTGCTCGAGTCATCGCATGGCCTCGAAGTCATCGAACTCGCGTGCCCATCGGCGCACCTGACGACGCTCGATCACCAACTAGAACTACCGACCAACAACGTGCGCCCCGATCGCAACTGGGCTGGCCAGCGGTTCCATTTTCACCAGCACGCGCATGCCGAATGGACAGTGGATGACGCAACAGGTTGGTCGAAAGCAGATCTCGGCATCGCCGCTGCCAGCGGCCAAGTAGCCGACGTCGATGTCTTGCGCGCCTCGAAAGCGACGCAGACCGCGGACCAGTTGTCGTTCCTTTTCGTGCTGACGGGCTCGTGCCAAATCACCGTCGCCCCGCACGCAGCGACCGAACTGGCTGCGGCAGACTGCGCGACCATTCCGCGCAACACGGAGTTTGCGCTGCAAGACTGCTCCGACGACCTACAACTGCTGCGCGTTCGACTCGCCTAGCAGCCCGCTACGCGAGGGCAGCGAGCGCGGCGGCTTCGGCGTGGATGTGTGCCGTATCAAACAACGGCACCGGCGAATCCTCAGAACGCAGCAGCAAGCCAATCTCGGTGCAGCCAAGGATCACGCCTTGCGCCCCATCCGCAATCAGCGCGGCGACGATGCGCGCGTATTCGGCACGCGATGCCACATCGATCTTGCCGCGACACAACTCTTCGTAGATGACGCGGTGTACGGTGGTGCGATCGGCGGCGTTCGGCGTCACAACCGACAGGCCGTGATTGCTCTCGAGACGCCCGCGATAGAAGTCCTCTTCCATCGTGAAGCGCGTGCCAAGCAAGCCGATGCGATCAATGCCCTGTTCCTTGATGCGCGCCGCCGTCGCGTCGGCGATGTGCAAGAACGGCAAGCTGGTCGCGGCTTCAATCTGGGGCGCCACGATGTGCATGGTATTGGTGCACAGCACCAACAGGTCCGCGCCAGCCCGTTCGATCGACTTGGCCGCATCGGCCAGGATCACGCCCGTTTCGTGCCATTTGCCGGCGTGCTGCAGTTCTTGGATCTCTTGGAACTCGACGCTGTGCATCGCGATGCGCGCCGAGTGCAGGCCACCCAGTGTCTTACCGACGATGCGATTGATCGTCTGGTAGTAGGTCACGGTCGACTCCCAACTCATGCCGCCGAGCAAGCCAATGGTCTTCATGCGTCGAGCGTAGGATCGGCGCCAACATTCATCCAGGTCAGCTCGTGCTTGTTGTGATGCAAGTGCACGATTCTCGAACCAGGGATCTCCGCAAACGAACGCGCGATGGCGTGCTCGTCAGTGCCTTGGAACTTAATCGTGCACAGGAAGTGCTTCGCCATGCCGGCATCGCGCCAACGATTCACCATGTCATACAGGCGCTTGGGATAGCAGATCACATCGCTGAACAGCCAGTCGACTGGGCCGACCTCTTTCGGATCGAGGCCGAACGCGCTCTCGGTGCGAACCTCGACGTTGGGCAGCGCAGCAATCGACGCATCGAGATCCGCCTTGTCGATTGCTAACACCGAAGCACCGAGCGCCTGCAACACCCAGGTCCAACCGCCCGGTGAGGCGCCGAGGTCGATGCAGCGTTCGCCGGCGACTGGATGGCGACCAGCCAGGGCGAGCCCTTCCCACAACTTGCGGTAGGCGCGACTCGGCGGCCCGACCTTGTGCTCCTCGAACTCGAGCTCACCATTGCCAAACGGCGACGAACAACGCGGACTTGCGAGCATCAAGTCCGACTCCCACAACGTCCACGCACCCATCGGCGACGTCGGCACTTCGAACGGGAACGGTCGCGGTTTGCCACGCAGTGGTGGCAGCTTGCCTTCAAGCAACGAGGCCCGCCGAAAGAAGTCGGTCGCATACAGCGCCCAGTTGCGTTGCATCGAACGCAGCCACTTGGCGCCGTCACCGATCGACTCGATGCGACGGTGTTGCAAGTCGAGCCAAGTGTTTGCGGCCCACCAGCCGGCTTCTTCGCACGGTTCGGTCGCGAGCACGAGCCGCTCGCGCACCGCGACGACACGATCGCCAAGCGCCGTTGTGATGGGATCGACGAAACCCTCGGGCGCCAGGTAGGCGACCGTCGCAGCGCTAACAGGTGAACTCACGGGCGGCGAGCCTAGCGCCATCGTGCGCCAGCCACGAGTGACAACACCTGCGGTTTGCTCACGCGTGCAGCTTTGCCACCAGCAGACTGCTTTCGGGCAGCACCCTGTCCGTGACACGAACCTCCCCCAACTCGACCGATGTCCGCCGATCCAGACGGGAACGCCCGTGCTGGGCCACCGCATCGGCCATTTGCACATGCTGCGCATCCGGTCCGGTGGCGCACGTGACTTCATCATGCGGCCACCGCCGCCGGACACGATCACCGCCCCACCAAGCGGACACAGACACCGCTAAAGCACACACTGTCGTCGAGTCAGGCAACGAGAACGTCGCGATACAAATCGCTAGCCGCTCTCGGGAATGAACGGCAACGTCGGGGGCCGCTTTACTGCGTCGTCGCCGAAGATGTCGATCAAGAACCAGCCCAACGTGAAGTCGAGGAACTCCGCCACGTTGAAGCCGATGTGCGCCTGCCAGAACAGCGGCGCAACGCCGACCTCAATGCCAAACATGTCGACGGCTCGCTGTGCCGGCGTCAACGCGAACGGGCCCCGGTCGTCGAGGTCAAACACGTCAGAGACCAGCAGCCACGAAGTCACGTCGTCGAAGCCGTTCGGGTCGGCGACGTGGTTGCCGGATGTACCGGTGGCAAACAACCGCGAGAACTCTTGGCGGTAGCCGATCGGGCCGAGGGTCGTGAACGGGATGCCGGTACCGTGATTGGTCAGCACGTGGCCCGGCGTCTGCCACCAAGTGTCCTTGCCGTAGCCGTATTCGGAATACCAGCCACCGACGACCGCCGCCAGCGGCCCAACTTTGACGTCGGCACCAACGCCAAACGCGTCGCTCTGCCAGCGATAGATGAAGCAGTCACCGAGATCCGTCATCCGCGCGTCGACGTAGCGACACGCACCGAATGGCAACAGCAGCACAACAAGAGCTAGCGCACGCATTGGGACTGTTCTACTGGACGACGGGGGCTCGCTGCTACCATTCACACAATGAGCCATGTCCTCGATCAGCTGCGCGAACGCAGCAAGCAACGCAACGCGCGGATCGTGCTGCCGGAGATCGGCGACCCACGCGCTCATGTAGCGCGGGAACAAATCGAACGCGCCGGACTCGGCCAGGTCGTTTGGGTCGAAGACCCGTGCGCCGACCCACGCTTCGACGAGATCGCAGCGCACGTGCTAGCACGTCGTCAACACAAGGGCGTCACCGCCGAGCAAGCCCGCGAACTCGCCGCGCTGCCGTTGATCTTCGGTGCTGGCTTGGTGGCAACCGGCCATGCCGACTGTGGCGTTAGCGGCGCCGCACATTCGACCGCCGACGTGATCCGCGCCGGGCTGATCTGCCTCGGCACCGCGCCCTCGATTCCGTTGGTGTCGTCGATGTTCCTGCTCGTGCGAGGCGACGAAGTTCTGTCGTTCGCAGATTGTGGCGTGATCCCGGACCCGGACTCCGAGCAACTGGTGCACATCGCCAACGCCACCGCCAGCAACCACCAGCTGTTTACCGGCAGCGAACCGCGCGTCGCGTTCTTGTCGTTCAGCACGCACGGCAGCGCCGCACACCCAAAGGTCGACAAGATGCGGAACGCCTGCGAACAGTTCCGCGTGGCACACCCAGACGTCGTTGCCGACGGCGAACTGCAGTTTGACGCGGCCTACGTTGCCGCGGTCGCCGAGCGCAAGTGCCCCGATAGCCCACTGGGCGGCAGCGCCAACGTGTTGGTGTTCCCAGACCTGAACGCAGGCAACATCGCATACAAATTGGCAGAGCGGCTCGCTGGATTCGAAGCATACGGCCCACTGCTGCAAGGACTGAGCAAGCCATGGCTCGATCTATCGCGCGGCTGTTCGGCGGACGACATCGTCGGCGTGGCAACGATTGCCAGCGCCATGCTGGGCTAGCGCACCGGATCGGGGGGCATTGCCTCGGGGGCGCGGCTTGCACGTTTGCATCAGTGGACTGCGACTCGCGCTGACCACCGCCACTGCCAGGCCCCTGACCACCATGGCCAGCACCACCAGGATGCTGCACGCCAACCGCGCCGACTCGCAAGGCGCACGGACATGCAGTGCCCATGACAACATGCGATGGCAACTGGGCATCACCAAGCTGGGCGGTGAACAAACCAACTTGCGGGCAAGTATGCCGCTCGGAGCGTCATGCGGACGGCGCATGCAAGTTGCCCGTTGCGTCAGAAATCTTGGGCGAGAAAGGTGCACGCTCTACGCGTCACCAAACACCACGTGCTGACCTAGTTCTCTCCGGAGCGCGCTAGTAGCCGCGCTGCGTTACGAGATACACCGCAAAACTGCCAAGCCAATGGCCACCTGCGTAGTGTTCGCCCGTGACGGCCGCCAAGCCTGACTTCCGATGTGCAGCAGCGGCAGCGAGCACGGCTGATCGACGAACGTCGTATCGACCAAGTCCCTGAGCAATGCCTTCGAGCATCCAAGCACGTGCCAAATTCAAACCATCGAGGTGTGCCAATTTGCCATCCGACTTGTCCGTCACAACGGCCGGCGCCAACGCGAACTGCCCGGTGATGCCTGGCAAGAACCCGCCAAGCCAATCGCCAAACTCGGTATCGGTCAGCACGCGTCGCATCAAGTCTGCTTCGGCTAAGCCAGGCGACAAAAAGTCTTGGCCGCTCGGCTCGAACGCGAAGTTCCAATTGCGATCGTCACCATAGAACGCCAAGGACCGCGAGCCGATCAGTTGTTCGAAGTCCGAGTCGCCAGCAGTGCGCGCCCAATCGAGCATCAAACCCATCGCGAAGGCCGTCTGGCTGTGCTCGCCGGTGCGGATCGGATGACTGAGCTTCGGCAACCAAGCGAACAAACGATCGCGCGTCACCTTCGTCAACGGGGCGAGTGCCGCGGCCCACTTCTGCGCCTCCGGATCCTCCCACGTGCGCAATTCGGCGTCCAACTGCAGCAACCACGCAAGCCCGTAAGGCCGCTCCCATGAGGTGCGGCCCTTGCCATTGAGATGAGTGACCTCAACATGAATGCGCTCCTTGGTCAGCGACTGCGCCAACGCAGCGCGTGCCGCAGCCGCGAATTTCGCATCCGGGAACTGCCGCGCAAGACGCGCCAACAACCAGTGCCCATGCACCGACGAGTGCCAGTCGAAGCAACCGTAGAACGCCGGCGTCAACGAGCGCGGCGGTTGCACGTCGCCATCGGACTGCAGCACGTGACTGATCTTGTTCGGATACTCACGGTGCACACAGCTCAGCGCCAACTGCGCGAAGCGATCCGCGTGTTCTGCGGTGAATACCCGTTCTTGCGGCGCATGACGCTCAACAGCAGGTGCGATGGGCACACACGCCACAGCAAACAACGCGAACAAACCGAACACAGGAGTTGTCTGGCGCACGGGTGCTTGGCTCATGGATACTCTCAAGTGCGATCACGAAGACGCAGTTGGCCGCACGCAGCTTGCGCGTCGGGCCCCGACGAATCGCGAATCTTAGCGAGGATGCCGCGCGCCTTGACAGCGTTCACCATCTCGACGATGCGTTCGCGGTTCGGCGATTCAAACGACAAACCGTCGACCGGGTTGTAGACGATGAAGTTGACGTAGCCGCGCACGCCTTGCAGCAGGTCGCACAGCTTCTCGATGTCTTCGTCGCCGTCGTTGATACCGCGCAACAACGTCCACTCGATTTGGATCGGCGTGCCGATATCGCGACCGTAGGCATCGGCGGCGGCAACAATGTCGACCAGCGGGTCCTTGTGCGCGCGCGGCAACAACTCACTGCGCTTCGCTTCGTCGGCCGTGTGCAGCGACAACGCCAAGCACGGGCGCACTTCAGCGGCGCGCATCTTCTCGAGTGGCTTGACGCCGCCGACCGTCGACAGCGTCTGCCGGCGCGGCGAGATCATCAACTCGTCCTTGATGCGCGCCGCAGCCGCCAACACGTTGTCGAGGTTGTGCGACGGCTCGCCCATACCCATGTAGACAACGCGTTCAATCGGCATCTGCCGACGTGCGTGCACGACCTGCTCGATAATCTCATCGACACTCAGGTGCCGCTCGACGCCAAACAACCCCGACGCGCAAAACTTGCAGCCGACCGCGCAGCCAACCTGGCTCGACACGCAACATGCGCCGACCGGCATCGCGACAGTCTCGACCTTCTTACCGTCTTCAAGTTGCAGCAGAAGTTTGACTGTGCCATCACTCGAACGGGTCTCCTCGCACAC
>JBNMND010000044.1:0-25871 GCA_051274975.1 Planctomycetota bacterium
CTGAAAAGCAAAGCGAAGTAACCCCGCGCCCCGCGCCTCGCGACGATCAGCCTTGGACCGAAGGATTGGTCGTGTAGGTCCCCGTCAAGGATGCCTCAGCAAGCACGTGGCCGTCCATAGCGGCTCGAGCGTCCACAGCGGTGAAGTCTCCCTCAAGCTGCAGCCTGTCTACGCTGAGTGCATACACGGTGAACGTGTAGTGATGGAGGCGCTCGTCGTTCCAAGGCGGACACGGTCCGTCATAGCCTCTGTAGGTGCCTGACATGTCTGGGTCGCCCGAGAACCAACCCGTGTAGTCATTAACACCCTGTCGAGAACCAGTCGGTCCCTTTGGCTCCTGCTTACCGCGAGCGACTACGCCTGAGCCACAAGCGCCCTCGTCTAGCTCAAAACACGAAGGGGCCATGTCTACTAGGACCCAATGCACGAACGGGCCGCGCGGCAGATCAACGGGCACGGTGCGGCCTTCTTGATTAACGTCGTCACCAACGGTTGGCACATCAGGGTCGATGCAAAGCAGCGCGAAACTGCGCGTCTCCACCGGGGCGCCACTCCAGCACATGTGCGGGCTGCAGTTATCGGATAGGGCGATATGGGTCTCAGGGTCTGGACGGCCAAACGCATAGCAAGATGGGATGGCCGCATCATGCTGAAGACTGGTGCTGGTGAGCTTCACGGTAGAGGTCCTTACAGGCTGACAGGGGGCAGTGACGGGAGCGTGATCCTAACGCGCCCTGACAAAAGCTACGGCATGGCAATGCCCCTCTTAACGCCAGTTGACTCGGTCAACTTGGCGAGTAAGGCAACCGAGGCAACTCCTGCACGGCGACCCCCGTCCCATTCGTAAATACAGCCGAGCCCGTTTCGCGGCGAATTGGCTAGTTCTGATTCGCCGATGACCGATTAGTGATGGCTGGTTCCGGTCGAGTTTCTAGACCGTGGCTGGGTCGATTGCGGGTAGCAAGTCCTCAACCTTCCTACCTACCTCAATTCAGGGCGTTGGGAACCGATGCGGAACACGCTGGCGCAGCCTGCGTGAGTTGCCCGGATCCAAACTCACACCCCACCCCCGAGGAGATCGGCCTGAGGCCGGCCGGCCGTGAACGGCTGCTTTAGCTCGCCCGCTGACGCGCGGCTGTTATTAATCGCGGCGACCGGGCATACTCACCGCAGCCAAAAGGAGACTGATATGAGCTGGAGACGTCCGAGATTGTCGTGGGTGGTGGCGATCGCGCTGCTAGCCGTCTACTGCAGCACGTATGCCATGCTGCGCACGCAGCGTACGATGGTGCGCACGGGCACGCTCTACAATGTGCGAGACTCCGCCACCCGCAAGCTCGCCCCGGAGGGCGGCTGGATGCATAGCGGCGTGCGCGGTGACGACCGCGTGCCTGGCGTGCAGTTGCTTGAGATCGCCTACTGGCCGTTGATTCAGGCCGAGAGCTTGTTCTGGGACACGGCCGGTCGGCAGCTGCGCACCGAGACGCCACCGTAGAGCGTCGCTCGGTAGCTGGTTCGCGCGCACTTCGAGGCAGGCCATTGGCGCTTCGTGCGGCCCGAATCTGGAAGCGGGTTCGGAATCGGGGCCGAGCCCGTTTGCATGGCATTGGCCAGCTTGGATCTTGATGATCAATGAGTCGTCGGCGGTTGTCGCCCAGTGCAACAGACCGTTGCGCGACACGTCGCTGGTATTCAACCTGCTACGCGGATCTAGGCCGTCAGGCCGATCGGTGGTAACTGTGAAGCAGGCCGCCAAAGTTGTCGGCTCGCGGATGACTTTGCGATGTGGAGCGGATTGCAGTTGCCGCTTGCTCTCACCCAGAAGTTAGCAAAACCGTTCAGCTCGAGGAGCCACTTCGGCGTAACAAGCCGATCTACAGCGCCCTGTAGGTAACCGTGTGGGACGTTTGTGGTTTTGGGTGGGCGTTGGAAGTGGCGATGGGGGCGCGGCATCATCTTCCAACGGTGCAGTCATCATCTTTTTGCTGAGTAATGCTCAGCCCACACCACCAGACCGATGACTCCAATGCCAGCTAGAACACATGGCAAATAGACCGAGTCGGTGGCAAGAGTGAAGGGGGTAGTCAGGACCTTCTGCCAACCAGGCATGTCCCAGCCGGCACCGGGCCGAAGCCAAACCTTGGTGAGCTTCAGCGAGGCATCACAAAGTACGGATCGGCTCTCGGTGTCGGCCGCCACAGGATCTAGTTGCCATATCGAATGAGAGACCTGCAACCCAAAGCCACCGACCTGATCCGCGAGGAAAAGCCAATCGCAACGCAGTCGGTGCAAATCTAGCGACTGCCCGAATCGCACCACAACATCGAATGGCCGCAAACCAGACAACTGCCGAGTCAATTCACTGGAACCGCCCATCGCCGCAGAAGGTGACAACTTGCGATCGCTATTCACGAATGCAAACGCAGAAACACGCTCTCCGTCGAGCTTCGTCTCCAGCAGGCCGCACGCGCAGTCGCGCAATGCTTCGGGCAACCGCACAAGACGCTTGGGCGAGAATGACTCAGCACGCGCTCGCTTGAGGACCTGATCGAGTGGAGCCTCGCCTGTCACAACGGAGAACCGGGCCGGCACCAATTGACCAAGAGGGACGCGACATCCCTCAAACGCAACTCGGCCACGCAGGCTGAGCTTGGCCTCGTGCTCCAAAACTGACGACTGGTCGGTGACGATCGTTCCATCGAGGTCTGCCCGCTGCAGAATAAACAACGCTGGCCGAACCATTAATGCTCGTGCAACCTCGGTGCCCCTTACGGGCTTCAACCGCCAGTCGTGCGCACCCCGATCGCTAGCTCCCCAAACGACCCGCAGCACATCGGGTTGCGAGCCAATCTGGATTCGCACGCGAGACTCAATCACCTGCTCACGGTCCACATGTGGCTTAGGATCGCTGATTCCTCCCCACATCTCCGCCGTCGTACATCCTGGGAGCACTACTACCGTGGTCAGGAGCATCGCACGCAACAAGTGAATCATGGCCGCGAATAGCGCTCACGAACGCCAGGCGTGGCAGAACTACTCGATTCCAAACAGCAGCGGCTGGAAGGCCTGCGGCAGCGGCGCGCCTACTATGCCGAACATCTGTTGCGCGGTCAGGTCGCCCAAGCTCGCGGGCGGGAAGGCCGGGCCGACGAACTCGTCGGGCGGCGAACCCAAACCGCCGTTGTCGTTGACGCCGAACATGGCGGTGGCACCGACGACGATGTAGGGCGGCGAGTTGATGGCGTGAGTGATTGGCTTTGTCGCTGCCGCAAGGCATGTGGAAAGAGCTGCACGACCAGGAAAGTTCATCATTGGTCTACTTCGAGGGGTCGGCAACGCCGGCCGGTGATTGCCATGGGGGAGGTGGGCCTGCTCGAGGGTTGTGCCCTCGCCGGGTCAGGCCCGGTCTACTCCTAATTTCGCAAACGGCGTTGGCGACCGACAGGCAATCACAAAACTTGTCGTGGCCGCAAGATCGTCCCACCGTTGCATGGCGTTTCTGGGCCGGGCCGCAGATGTCACCGTCCGTTGGAGTCCTGATACGAGGAAGCTTGGGCGCCAGGCCGATCCATGGTGGCTGTGGAGCAGCTCATCAAAGTTGCAGCCTAGCGTGTGCCGCAGAAGCTCTGCAGGATCGAGGTCTACTCGACCGCGAGTTCCATCCTGGCGTTGTCCGTCCAGCACTGATCGTGCAACGCGGGCGAAGTATCCATTACATCGCGCATCGCGCATCGAACTGCAACCGCTACGGGCCAATCGTTACGACGGCGGCATCTGAAGTGATCAAGCCACTGAGGCTGCACCCAACGAATCCGCACTGAGAATGCACCATCAGCCACTGGGCAAAGAACTGGTAGCCAACCAATGCGGAGTTGTTTGGAATCGTGATCGCAAATCCACTCTCGTATTCGGGCAAGTTCGGGTGTTGTGCCATCGGTAGCAGCGAGATTGGCAGCATGTAGGCAACGCAATCGATCGGTTGATAGATCAAGCCAGTGGTTGGCAGTGTGAAGTTCGCTCCCTGCGTGCCCAGTGCCAAGAACGGCTGCGCCATCTGTTGTGCCGAGTTGAAGGTGTAGTTCGGTCCCGAGTAGGTGATCGAAAACGTCTGCCCAATCGCTGGGGAACCAGAGTACCCGATGGCTGGCGTTTGCCCCTGTAGCGAGCATCCTGAGCCAAATGGAGTGAAGTTTCCCTGACAAGGAAGGGCAGCAGTTAGCAGAAGCGCTGATATAGAAATACGCATTGGATCGGTGGGTGGAAAGGAGTGGGGTTGAAGGGAACTAAGTCCGAGTCCGCGGTTGGTTGCGGAGGTGTGAACCCAAGTGGACTAGCGATAGATCGCGACTGTCGCCCCGTAACGCGAGCAGTTCTTTTTTCAGTTCGCGATCCAACACCGCGCGATCAGATTTCCGAATGCCATGGCGTTCTGGTGCGAGGCACGATCGGGTAAGTCGCGAGCCTCCTACAGAAGTCGCATGGCGCGCCACAACTAACCGGTTCGATGGATGCCTGTGCCTGGCCGCAAGCGACGCGCTTGTGGTTCTTCAAGGCAGCGCGGTTGCTGGACTACCGCCATGAAGATGTTCGTACGGTGCCTTGTTCGTACGGTGCCTGGGCAAGGAGCAGCAGGCAGGCGCTCGTGCTACTTGTCTTCGAGCTTCGCAAGCAGCGAATCGACGGCCTTATCCATCGCTTCCCCGCGAACGTTCTTGAAGCGAATGACGCCCTTCTCGTCGAGTACGTAGATCGTCGGCCAGCCGAGGACATTCCAAGCAGTTGAAATCGGTCCACTGGTGCTGCCGCCGTTCCAGAACGAACGCCACGTCAGTCCCTTCTCCTTGATGACGTTCTTGAGCTTCTCACGATCGCGATCCGAGTTGACTCCAACAAGAGCGAAAGGCTTACCGTTGAGACGCTTCACGAGCGACCGCTCGTGTGGGTACATGGCCCGGCAAGGGCCTCACCAATCGCCCCAGAAGTCGATGACGACCACCTTGCCACGGTAGTCGGACAGCTTCAGTCCGGTGCCGTCGATGTCTTCCCCGATGATGTCAGGGGCCACTTTGCCGATCGTCAAATTGCGCAGCTCAAAGAGCGCGCGTTCGGCGTTTTCGCCGAGCGTGCCGCGGAAGTATTCGATAGCCGCGAACTCCTTGTCGGCAATCACCGCCTCGAACCACTTGGCCGACATGGCTTCTGCCGCGGCCGGGTCCTGCGCCTTGAGGACATCCACGACGTCGCGACCCAGCGCCGCAATCAGGCGGACCATCTCTTCGTCGCCGGCCGTCGAGATCGAATGGATCATCTTGGCCCGCGTATTGAAGTTCTCCGCCAATGCGTAGGTCGTACGGCCGCGCATCTCGCCGGACGTCGACGTTGCGCTGACCTTCTCAAGGAACAACGCCACTGCCGGCGTCGCGTTGCGCGACAACGGCATCATCACACTCTTGAGCTGCTCCGAATCGGCGTGGTGCCGCTGCAACACATCTAGCGCCGACCCAAGTTGCGCACCCTTGACGGGTGCTACGCGCAGCATCCAGGTCGCGGCCAATGCACCATCTTCCGAAGCGGGCTTTGCGTTGAGGATCTTGATGACGCGGCCAAAGAACATAGCCCCACTCGGTCGCGCCGCGCGAAGCTTGTTGACGGCCGCCTTGTCCGCACCCGAACTCGTAGCTTCGCGATACGCGTCCATCCACTTCTGGTATGCGTCATCGTATTCCTTCTGGATGACGGCGAACGATTCGACGTCCGACGCCTCGCCCTGCTGCGCGAGCAGTGGCTGAGGGGCGAACAGGCATGAGGCAAACAGTGCCAGCACAACCAAGCTTGGTCTTTTCCGCATTGTAGTTCCTGGGGTAGATATGGCGGGCAGCTTACCGGCATGCAGCTGGCGCTACGCGATACAACGTAGGGGCGACTCATTTGAGGCGTGTCCGCCAGCCGGAGAGGCGCGCCATCACACGCCAGCACCGTGATGCAACCCGTCAGGGCGCAAGGCCAAGCCGGATGCATCGCCATGCCAAACAGCGTGCCAAACAGCGAAGCAACGAGGCCAGCGAGCGCGAACCTAACCGCTAGACCCGGAACGATCACATACGTGCGACGAAGCCATCGCTGCGCAGCAACTCGCCGGCTGTGTTCGGAAGAGGATCTGGCGGCGTAACCAGCGCGCCCATTCGTATTCCGTGTCCGCGGTGTGGTGGAACAGGGCGGTTCCTGGCAGCGATGCAGGACCCGGACTCGATTGAGCGAGTGCTGCGGACGATGCGGCTGTCGAGCGAGGTGCCGGAGTTGGCGCCGGCGCGTGCTCCGTCTGGTGGTGAGTAGGAGTGGTTTGGGGCGTGGCCTACACTCCGCGCTAGGAGAAGGGACGGTGCAACTCTCGTTTTCGTAGTGACGGGCTGCGGATCGATTACGCTAGCCACCTATGAGTCTCAACGATCTCAGCCGAAGATGCTTGGCCGTTTTGCTGTCGATGCAACTTGCTCCGGCTCAAGACGTGCTAATTGAGGCTGAGGGCTTTGATACGTACGGTGGCTGGCTGATTGATACGCAATTCATCGATCGAATGGGGTCGCCCTATCTTTTGGCGCATGGTATGGGCCATTCCGTTGCCGATGCCGAGATGGCGGTCAAGTTCCCAGAGACAGGCAAATACAGTGTCTTTGTGCGCACCGTCGATTGGGTTGCCAAGTTCGGTGCCCAAGGGACTCCGGGACGCTTTCAGGTTCTTGTCGATGGTGAGCCGCTCAATGCTACGTTCGGCACCGAAGGCTCGGATTGGCAATGGCAATTGGGGGGTGAGGTTGAGATCACCTCTAGGGAGGTGCTGGTTACGTTGCACGACCTGACGGGATACGAGGGGCGTTGCGATGCGATCTTATTCACCAAAAGCGAGCGTCGGCCGTCTAACGATCACGGGGTCCTCGCACCTTGGCGGAAAGCACTCCTAGGTCATTCGCAGGATGCGATCGAGAAGGGGGGCTACGATCTTGTCGTTCTTGGCGGGGGCTTCTCAGGTTTGGGTTGTGCGATTAGCGCGGCACGTATGGGGTGTCGAGTCGCGTTGATCCAGAATCGTCCCGTGCTTGGAGGGAACGCGTCCTCCGAAGTCCGCGTCTGGGCCAATGGTGGAACGCGCCTCGGCAAGTACCCAAACATCGGTGACATCATCGAGGAGTTCACTGACCACGCGCTCCTGAGTCCGGGGCCTGCGGATATCTATGTAGACCAGCGGAAGGTTGATGTCGTCTCAGCAGAGAAGAACATCGACCTGTTTCTTGAGCACCATGCCTTTGCCGTTGAGGCAGAGGGTGATCGCATTCAAGCCGTTCGAGTGCTCGACGTACGAACTAGTAAGGAAAAGCGTTTCGTTGCGCCCTACTTCGCTGATTGCACAGGCCATGGTTCTATCGGGGCCCTTGCCGGAGCTGATTTCGACATGACCATGAAAGATCACATGGGCATGACGAACCATTGGCGCTGGGAATTCACCGACTCACCAAAGGACTTTGCACCAGTGCCTTGGGCGCTTGATCTCGACGAGGGCGAGTTCCCCTATCCCAGGACTGTGGCGATCAAGCCTGGTGGGAGGCCTGATGCGATGTCTAACGCGTGGTATTGGGAGACGGGCTTCGACAAGCATCCCATCGATGATTTGGAATACATGCGCGATACCAATCTGCGCGCGATGTACGGGGCAATGAATGCTCTTAAGAACAAGGGCGTCTACGCCAAGAAAGACCCTTCTGGGCAACGGCACGCAACCGCCCAATTGATTTGGAGTGGGCACATCGGCGGCCCGCGCGAGTCGCGGCGTCTGATGGGCGATCTCGTATTGAACAAGGAGCACATCGTCTCCTACGCCGTGTTCCCCGACGGTTGCGTTCCCACGACGTGGTCGATTGATCTGCATCACCCCAAGCAGCAGTATCTGGGCAAGTACGGAGACAACCCGTTCATCTCCTATGCGACCTTTGAGCACCGCTCGCTGGCGTCCAAGCCTTATCTCGTTCCGTATCGGTGCTTCTACTCTCGCAATGTCGAGAACCTCTTTATGGCGGGGCGCTGTGCCAGCGTTACTCACGAGGGCCTCGGAACGGTTCGTGTGATGAAGACCTGTGGGATGATGGGAGAAGTTGTCGGTAAAGCCGTTTCGCTCTGCGTGCTACACTCATGTGACCCACGCGCCATCTATACCGACCACCTTGCGGAGTTGCTTGAGTTACTCAAGCTCCCAGGCCGCGCTCATCGGGAGACCATTAGTGCGGGTTTCGTCATACCCCCGGCGCCACCGATTCCGCCCCCAGTGAATCCGTCACATGTCGGAACGGATCCCAGCAAGCTTGCGGGCATTGTCGTCGATGATTCCAAAGCGATTGTCGAAGGAGTTTGGAAGTCGAGCACCTTTGAGTTGGATTTCGTCGGTACACACTATCTTCACGATGAGCGCACCGGCAAAGGCAAGAAGTCCGTGCGTTGGGAGTTCGAGGTTCCGGTCAGCGGGTTGTACGAGGTGCGTTTGTCCTATACACATTCATCCAGCCGTGATGCGTATATCCCCGTGATGATCGACGGCAAGGGCGGGGTGCGGCAGGTGCACATCGATCAGCAGGTTCCGCCTCCGCATCCGGGTGGCTTTGCATCTGTTGGCGTATTTGAGTTTGAAGCAGGACAACCGAGCGCTGTCGTGATCTCTAATAAGGGGACGACAGGTCATGTCATCGCCGATGCTGTTCAGTTGTTGCGTCACGACGAATGAGCGGCCCGGCCAAACCAAGTCAAGGTCAGAGGATCGCCTTACGTCTGGTGAGAGTCATGCTCTTCGCTTTGGTGGTGGGGCTCATCCACCGCGCCCACGTTGCACGCGTAGACCGAAGTTCGCTCGTGCCTCAGGTCTCGGTGTTTGTTGAGGATGTCCGCGACCTGTTCCCGAGTGCGCAGGGTCTGTCCGCCGGCCCTGATGAGAGAGGCCTTCGGCAAGTGCTTGGTGGTCAAGGCGAAATCCTTGGCTCCTTCTTGCGGACGTCTCCGCTGGCAGACGCCGTGATCGGCTTCTGCGGACCGACTGACACACTGCTCGCCTTTGATCGGGATGATTGCGTGCTCGGTGTCAAGATCCTCAGCAGTGAAGATACGCGCGACCATGTTGCACAGATTCGCGACGATGCGAACTTCCTCTCCCATCTACGCGGTTTGACTTGGATTGAGGCATCCACAAGTACCAAGGTCGATGGCGTGGCTGGTGCCACATTGACCAGCGTCGCGATACAGGAAGGACTATTGTTGCGGCTGGGTGGCGGCGAAGTCTCGTTGCGGTTTCGCGATCCTGTCGAGTTGCCGGATGTTCATGGTCTCTTCCCGAACGCGGTCAGATTGGAGCAGGTGGTGGGCAGTAGCTCCCGCTGGTTGGTCATTGGCGCTGGTGACGCGAAGATCGGATCTTTGCTTCGAACGGCTCCTGCTTCCGACGCGATCGTTGGCTACCAGGGACCAAGTGACACCCTCGTTGGGTTTGGTCCGGATGGCCGGATCACAGGCCTCAAGCTACTGAAGACTTACGACAACGAGGAATACGCAGTCCACCTGCGGGAGGACGATTACTACCCAAAGCAGTTCGTTGGGCTTTCGTTAGTCGAACTTGGAGCACTCGACCTCAAGACGGCCGGCATCGATGGTGTTTCAGGTGCCACGCTCATTAGCAGCGCAGTCACTGAGGGGCTCGTGATCGCGGCCAAGCGCGCCAGCGCACCACCAGCACCGTGGCTTGATTGGCAGATGCGCGATCTAGGCACCGCGATCGTGGTGCTTCTTGGGCTGGTGATTGGCCTGAGTTCTCTGCGTGCCAACAAGAAGCTCCGCGTAGCTTTCTTGTTGGTGCTCGTCGTCTATTTGGGAGTCATGAATGCCGACATGCTCTCTTGCGCCCAGCTTGTCGGCTGGGCGCAGTACGGGATCCCGTGGCATACAGCTGGTGGTCTCTTCCTGTTGACGTCTGCTGCTTTTCTGGTCCCACTCACAACCAGCCGCAATCTCTACTGCTCTCACCTCTGTCCGCACGGTGCCCTACAGCAACTCGTAAGGGGGCGCTTTGGACGGTCTATCGTAGTTTCGAAGCGTCTGGCTCGCACGTTGCGGTTGGTGCCGTTTGGGTTGCTGGCTGTTTGCCTAGTGGTTGCGATGACGGGCGCGGCATTCAGTCTTGTCGATCTGGAACCCTTTGATGCCTGGGTCTACTCCGTTGCTGGCTGGCCGACTTTGGCGATCGCAGGAGTTGGATTGATGGCCTCGTTTTTCGTCCCCATGGCCTATTGCCGTTACGGCTGTCCTACCGGCGCGCTGCTGCGCTTCTTGGCCCATAATGACCAATGGTCTAGGCGAGACACCGCGGCGACGTCGTTGGTTCTGTTAGCCGCGGCACTGAGCCTGTGATCTCTGATTGCTGCGTGCGCGTGATCAGTTGCGCAACGTCGCGCGCGCGAACAGTCGTGTGATGCGTCGGAGTTGGCGCGCTCCGCATTTTCCGCCTGGTGGCGAGATGGGTTGTCTGGGGCTTGAAGGGGTGAGCGGGTGGCTACGTGCGAGCCGCGGTGGTTAGCGGTTTGTCTGTGGGGTGCTGATCTGGTCGGTTTGGTTTGATTCGAGGCCCGCCATCTTACGTATTGACGCATGCTGGCGGGGATGGGAACGTGAGGTGGTGGCGTTCCGGTGGGCTGGACAGCTACTTGACTTCCCTATTCATCCTAGCGTCGGTCGATACTCTGTCATCAAGGACACCTCATCCAACGGTTCGACGCGCGAACTCGGTTGTATCAGATAAGTCGTATGAACCGGTCCTCCCGTATCACGGGAGGATTTGGCCGCGGGCGCTGAATCTGTACTTCCCGCGTTATCTGCGCCGTTGCTATGGCACGACGAAGGTCGAGGTGCTCGGCGCAGAGAAGCTCCGCGAGTCGATCGCGGCCGGGCATGGCGTGTTGGTGACGCCCAACCACTGCCGCGACGAAGATCCTTTTGTCCTGAGCAAAGTTGCGCGCGCAGTGGGCATGCCATTCTTCGTTGTTGCGAGCGCACACTTGTTCATGGGGAGCAAGCTGCAGGCGTTCCTGTTGCGGCGCGCAGGTGCGTTCTCGATCTATCGTGAGGGTATGGACAAGCAGGCTGTCCAGACCTCAATCAAGATCCTCGAGACAGCAAGTCGCCCGCTTGCAATCTTCCCCGAAGGACACGTCTCGCGGACCAACGACCGCCTCTCCCCGATGCTTGAGGGGACGGCTCTCATTGCTCGACAAGCAGCTAAGAAGCGGGCCAAAGAGAACAAGAAGGTTGTCGTGCACCCAATCGCGCTACGGTACTCATTCCCATTCGATGTCGATGCCGTTGCTGCCAAGATGCTCGACGAGATCGAAGTTCGGCTGACATGGAGACCAAGTCGCGAGCTACCTCTGCACATGCGGATCAAGCGGGTCGGGTCAGGATTGCTAGCACTCAAAGAGCTTCAATACCTCGGCCAAACCCAGTCCGGCACACTGATCGATCGCATCGCCAAGCTTACCGATGCGATTCTCAAGCCTCTAGAAGTGGAATGGGTGAACGGCAAGTCGGATGGTCATCCAGTCGCGCGCGTAAAGCGACTGCGCGCCGCGTTGGTCCCGGATCTGATCAAGGGCGATCTCAATGCGGCTGATCAGGAACGGTTGTGGCGCCTGCTCGATGACGCGGAGCTCGCGCAGCAACTCAATCACTACCCGCCCGACTACGTCACCGAGGGGTGCGCGAAAGGACGGATTATCGAGACGATCGAGCGGTTCGAGGAAGATCTTACAGGCAAGGTGAGCGTGCCCGGGCCGGTTGAAGCGAGGGTCATGGTCGGCGACGCAATCGAGGTGAGCACCAGCCGATTAGCGCGTGGCGAAGGCGATCCGCTGATGGCTGACATCGAAGAGCAATTGCAGTCGATGCTCGGCCTTTCTACTTCTATGACACCACCAGTAGGGGCTTCATGACGATTGCTCCTTGGCCAATAGTCGCCGTTCGAGCGGGGTTCGTCATCGCAGGCATCCTCGTCTGGTTCTGGTCGCAGGCTGTGCTCGGCAAGCGTGTGCCTAAGGTCACGAATGAAGCGCCCTTGACGGACGGCATTCACATCCTCACGGCGCGAATCCACGCGCGATACGCGACGAACGTAGCAGCCGGCAATCGCCTGTTGATTTCCTCATCGCTCGTGATCGACCTTCTTGGCGCATATCTGCTCGCCACGGCGATCTTCGGAGTATCCATCCGCCCATACCTCGGGCTCGCGATGGTATTTGCTCTACGGCAGATTTGTCAGATGCTGTGTCCGCTTCCGGCACCGGCTGGAATGGTGTGGCGATATCCTGGCGTGCCAACGTTGCTCGTGACATACGGAACGGCAAACGACTTGTTCTTCTCCGGCCACACCGCAATCGCTGTCTATGGCGCAGCCACGCTTGCTGGCCACTGGGGGCCGTGGGGACTAGCGCTTGGGATCGCCATCGCGCTCTTCGAAGCAGTCACAGTGCTCGTGCTACGCGCGCACTATACTCTGGATGTATTCACCGGGATCATCTGCGCGCTCTGGGTCTACTCGCTAAGCACGGGCATCGCGTTGTGGGCCGATGCCGGGATAGCTAGCTGGGTCAACTGAGCACATGCCGAGCGGCTCGAGGCCTTGCTGGCTCGCGTTAGGCCATGCGCCTGTCACGGTTGGCTTCTTGCGCCGGGCGTTCGGCGTAGAGGTGCTGACGTATCCGCGCCGCGGGATGTTCGTCGGCTCCTGGCAGCGATCCAGGCTTCAGACTCGATTGAGCGCGGGTTGCGGGCGATGGGGCTGTCGTTCGAGGACGCGAGTGCATGGTGCCGTGACTTTGCGCGGGGCTGGGGCAGCGCAATCTTTGGAATCCAGATATCGGCGATGCATCGTGCGGCCTAGATGACCCGGGTAACGCAGGGTGCAGAGGAGGCGCAGGCGGCTCGAGCATTTGTGTAGGTATGCGAGGAGACCGGCGATCGCAGAGAGCCGCTTATCGATGCTGCCTGATGGCTGCGATTTGGTTCCTACGAAGTCGTCGACAATCCTTGAGT
The DNA here is from genome assembly GCA_051274975.1 of Planctomycetota bacterium. Lineage (GTDB taxonomy): Bacteria > Planctomycetota > UBA1135 > UBA1135 > UBA2386. Next base: position 13,111 of record JBNMND010000044.1, read on the forward strand.
CGCCGGTGGTATTGGCCGAGTCCGCGGAGGCGCTGGTGCATGGACTGCAGGGGTGCTCACGCAGGCTGCCGATATGGGGGGCGACCCCGTAACGACGCATGCCGATCACCCCTCAAACGCCGCCATCTTACGGTTTGGCTGTCGTCGGACGCGATCGCCAGGCGGAATGCTAAAGCTTGCTATCCCTCTCACTTTGCGAGACGTATCGGCGAGTTCGTCGCAGATTGCGTTGCATCTTGCGAAAACATCGGCCTGAGAGCCGATATCCGCGATAGGCATGGTTGTTGCCGGTGCGAACGTCGTGACGATGATTTTCTATCTATTCATCTGGACTGTTGGCAGTTTCCTCCTGGCTCCCGTCGTAGGAAGAATGATCTTCCCTCGATTTCGTCGGCACATCCTGAGCGTGCAGAAGGGCGCAGTGTCCGGGAAGTCGGCGGATGCGATTCGGGTGCGAATTGGCCAATTCGATAACGGCGATGACCAGTGAGTGGATGCTGATTTCAGCCGAGTAGGCGCGTTGGTGCATGAATCGCAGAGGCGCTCACGCAGGCAGTTCGCGACGGCGCTCACGGCGCGGTTCGTGTTGCAGTTGCCGCTGTGCCACGTAGAGGTCTTCCTACGTTCGCGGTTCGATTTCTTTCGCTACAAGAGGAACCTTGGCGATCGGCTGCGCGCGCGTGATGCAGATGCGCAGGTCGTTGAAGCTCGCCTCGCATGCAACATCTTCAACCGCATGGCGGAACTAGGAATGTCGGCTTCTTTCGCGGTCCGGGTGTGAATCCGGGTACTTGCGGCCGCGGCCTTGCTGAGTTTGGATTCATGCACCAACGCCACCACTACCAGGTGATGAGTCGCGCAGCGTCTGAGCTCCCGGCGCGAGCTGTGCCGGCAAGATGCCTAACCGAGCACGCCGCGGATCACGCTGCCGTGCACGTCTGTGAGCCGCACGTCACGTCCGCCGTAGCGGTAGGTCAAACGTTCGTGGTCGAGACCTAGCAGGTGCAGCACGGTCGCCCAGAGGTCATAGACATCGCAGACGCCCTCAACCGCGTGGTAGCCAAACTCGTCGGTCGCACCGTAGGCCGTGCCGGCGCGACTGCCACCTCCGGCGAGGAAGACGCTGAAGCCGAACGGATTGTGGTCCCGTCCGTTCGAACCCTGTGAGAACGGCGTGCGGCCGAACTCGCCGGCCCAGACGATCAGCGTGTCGTCGAGTAGGCCGCGACGGCGCAGGTCCTTGATCAATGCGGCGATCGGCTGATCCACCTGATAGGCCATGGCCTTGTGACCGCGTTCGAGATCGCTGTGTTGGTCCCATGGGTTTGCGGCGCCGCCAGCGCCGATGTTCTTCGTGATGCAGCTCAACTCGATGAAGCGCACCCCGCGCTCGACCAGTCGGCGCGCCAGCAAGCACTGACGCGCATAGGCTGCCTTGGAGGGATCTGAGTCGTCCATGCCGTAGAAGGTCTTCACTTGCTCGCTCTCATCCGAGAGGTCGCAGAGCTCGGGCACCGCGGCCTGCATGCGTGACGCGACCTCGTAGTTGCGGATGGCTGCCTCAAGCTGGCGATCTGCTTGGCTCGCTGCGAAGCGGCGGTCCAGCGACTCGATGAGGCTCAGGTGGCGGCGCTGCGCGTTCTTGCCGAGTGTCGGGTCAATGTTGCGCACGGCAGGGTCTCGATCCGCGGTTAAGACGCTGCCCTGGTGGTGGGCGGGCAGGAAGCCGCCACTGTAGAGGCCGACACCGCCGTGAGGAGGCACGGCGCCGCCGGCCTGCAGCACGACGAAGCCAGGCAGGTTCTGGTTCTCGCTGCCTAGTCCGTAGTTGATCCAGGCGCCCGCGCTCGGGTGTCCGATGAACGGAAAGCCCGTGTGCATCAGGAAGTTGCCCTGCGCGTGTTCGCTGAACTCGCTAGTCATCGATCGCACGACCGCTAGCTCGTCTGCGACCGAGGCCAGGTGCGGGAACATCGAACTGACCCAGAGCCCGGACTCGCCGTGTTGCGCAAATCGAAACGGCGATGCCATGATGTTGCCATTGGCGTTGAATTGCGTTCGCGCCAGCTGCACCGGCATTGGCTTGCCGTGCAGTTCCGTAAGTTTCGGCTTGGGGTCGAACGAGTCCACGTGTGACACGCCGCCGGACATGTAGCAGAAGATGACGTTCTTCGCGCGCCGTCGAGGCGGACTCTGTAAGCCCGAGGCGCGCGCGTGTTGGCCGAACAGGCCCGCGAAGGCGAGCGCACCGAAGCCGGTGGAGGAGCGACGCAGCAGCTCGCGTCGGGACAGCGGTTCGTGCGGACTACTCATCGCAGATACTGAAACTCTTTGAGGTTGAAGATGGCGTGCGCGGCGAGCGTCCAAGGGTCTTTGTCCATAGCCGCTTCGTCATGCGCCGCGAGCTCATGTTGTGCCGCCTCGATCGCTTTCTCAATTGCTGTGACCTGGTGGCGCGCGTGCTCCGAGAGCGCGGCGAGTAGCTGTTGATCGCTCACGAACGGCATCCCGTTTGCGGAAGCGCTGACTTCGGCCGCTGTCAGCGCGCGGTCGTAAAGTCGGGCTTCAAGAACATGGCCGCGAAGGGCGCGACCGTCGGCTTCATGTCCATGGCGCAGGCCTACCAGCAGTTGCGCATTGCCTGCGCGGAAGTTCGCGATCTGCGTCCGATAAGATTTGCCATAGGCAAGGCCTGCTCGGTAGATGGTGACGGTACCGTCTGTGCTGTAGGTGATCGCGAGGTGAACGGGGGCCGTTGTGGTTGCTGCTGCTTCGGCGGTGCCGTCGACGTCTTGCGTTCGTCGGAAGTGATCCGATCCAGCGATCCACCGCGTTCGCTGACGCTCGCCATAGACGATCGCGTCGAACACGCCGCCGCCGAGGTCTTGCAACGTCACGACGCCACCGCCGCGCTGCTCCAAGTCGTCAAGTCGAACCCAGGCCTCCAAGGTCTTGGCGGTGAGGTCGCGCTGGAGTGCCTCGGTGGCAAACCAGCCCAGTCCGTCCAGAACCAAGCCGTTTGCGTCCAGGCGCGCGCTGCCGTGCAGTTCGCCGTCGAGCTCGCCGATCTGATCGTTCGGGCCCTGGCGGAAGTCCCACCCAGCGATCGGAGCTGGACCATGTCCCCGACTCTGGCTGTCGCGGCCGGCGACGAGCTTTGCGCGCACTGGATCGAGGATGACCGCACGTGCGCTGCGGGCCGTGGCCAGCGCGGCTGCAGCCTTCGCGCGCGCCGTTCGTTGTGCTGCGAAGGCGTCAGTGACGACTTGCATGTACCTGAGTATCGCGTTGACCTCTTCCTTCTTTGGTGGTCGCGCAGTCGCGCTTTCGAACATTTGCTTGAGCCGCGCTGTGTCGTCGCGCGTGTCGGCCGTCGCCTTTGACCAGCTCTCGGCCAACTCCCAGACCAACGGAGAGTTGAGCATGGCCAAGGACTGTGCGGGCACATTGGTGCCGTGACGTGCACCCACTGGTGCAAATGGCGTCGGTGCGTCGAACGCCGTCAGGAACGTGTCCATGTCGTTGCGGCGCGAACGCATGTAGACGCTGCGGCGGGGGATGTTCGTGTTGGCGCTGAATGCGCTGCCATACATCTCGTGCTTGAGCACGCCAGCCGTTGCGAACAAGCTGTCGCGCAGTGCCTCGGCAGTCAGTCGGCGGGTGCGCGCGTGCGTCAGCCATATGCCGTCCGGATCACCAGTCGCGCTGGTGTCGGGCGCGTGGGCAGCCAGACGCCACGTTTTGCTCGTCACGAGGTAGCGCATCGTGTCCTTGATCGACCAGCCATTCGCCATGAAGCGTGCCGCGAGGTGGTCCAGCAATTCGGGGTGCGACGGCACGGCACCGAGCTTGCCGAAGTTGTCCGGTGTCGCCACGAGCCCCTGCCCGAACAGGTGATGCCAGATGCGGTTGACCATGACGCGCGCTGTCAATGGGTTGTCGGGGCGGGCCAAGTCTTCCGCTAGTGCGCGGCGGCCGCTCTGTATGCCTTGGTAGCGCGTGCCGCCGAGCACCTCAAGGAAGCGACGCGGGATGATCTCGCGGGGTTGGTTCGGGTCGCCACGTTCGAACAGCGGGTGATCAGCGGCGTCACCTTCGAGCAGGCCGGGGATGCGCGTGGGGGTCGCTACCGCTGCTTCGAGCGCCCGGTAGCGTGCGAGCATTTCGGTTGTGCCCGAGATGTGGGCGGACTTGTTTGGCAGCAGGTCGTGTCGCAGGCATGCCTCAAGCAGCAGTGCGTCCTCGTCGCTGCAAGAGCTAGCTGCCCAGCGATCGATGGCCGCTTCCATCCGTTGGCGCAGGTGTTTGATTAGCGCCGCGCGATTCTGCGGCGGCGCCGCTCGCAGCGCTGCGAGCATCCCGAACGGGTTAGGTGGCGAGGTCGGTTTGGGAGCGCCCTTTGGTTGCAGCCGTACCTCGCGCAGGCCAAAGAAGGACCGCTCGTCGCCGCCGACCTCGATCGGTGCGTCGCGGCTCGTGGTCAGCTCCAAATGGGCGCGATCTCCGCGCCAGTAAGACAGGTCGATGCGCTGCCACTGCCAGGTATCGTGGTTCAGGTTGGTTCGCGAGTAGGTTAGCCCGCTGCGCGGATAGTCCTGCACGACGCACCGCAGCTGCGCATGCTTGCCCATCACGAGCGCCCATGCGACCTGCCCTTCGCCGATGTCGAAGCGTCGTGAGTGCAGCACACCGCGGTGGCGCGTCGAGATCAGGTGCGTGTAGGCGCCGCTCGGGTAAATGGCGCGAACAACAGCGTCTCCGGTCAAGTTGATGGCAAAGGCGCCCGGCCTGGCTGGTGGCCCTTGCAGTCCGTTGCCGTTGCGAAACCAATCGCTGTCGCGCGTGGGGTCCAAGCTCACCACGCCGGTGGTTGACGCGCCGGGTAGTGCGTTCCCGGCCTGCAAAACGTCGCGCAGTGCGTCCGAGAAGGTTGCGCCCGCGGCGACACGTCGGTCGACCTCATGCAATAATCCAGCCGGGTGACCGTGCTCTGCGTCGTCCCGTGTTTGGTGCTCGCGCCCGGCGAGTTGCTTGGCCAGATTGGCTGCGGCATGTGCGCGCCACGCTATGGCCAGTCGCTTGCGCAGCGCACCCTTGAGGTCGCGCAGGTCGGCCGCATTCTTGACCTGCAGCTCCTTGGTGTTGGCGTCGTGAATGCCTGGGCGACAGGAAGCGAGCACGCCGAACAGCGCGTAGTAGTCTGCTTGGCTGATTGCGTCGAACTTGTGGTCGTGGCATCGCGCGCACGAGATGGTCTGACCGAGGAAGGCCTTGCCCAGCACGTTGATCTGATCGTCGACGAAGCGCACCTTCTCTTGCAGCGGTTCTGTCGGCAGGTAGCCGTGGAATACGAAGCGCCAGTGGGCGGTGCCCAACGTTGATTCGTTGACGCCGAGGGTTGCATCGATGCGCGGCTGTTCGAGCAGGTCGCCGGCGATGTGTTCGCGCACCAGTTGGTCGTAGGGCACGTCCTGGTTGAAGGCACGGATCAGGTAGTCGCGGTATTGGTAGGCGTAGGGGATGGCCGGGTCACCCTCGGACCCATGGGAGTCGGCGTAGCGCACCACGTCCATCCAGTGTCGAGCCCAGTGTTCGCCGAAGCGCGGTGAGGCCAACAGTCGATCGACCGTGCGTTCATAGGCGTCTGCGCGGCCGTCCTGTTCGAACCAGTGCAGTTCGTCGGCCGTCGGTGGCAGGCCGGTCAGCGCGTAGCTCAGGCGGCGCAGCAGGGTGCGGTTCGTTGCCTGCTCCGCCCGCTGCAGGCTGCGTTCGCGCTGCGCTGCTGCGATATACCGGTCGACAGGATGCTGCGACCAGCCATCATCGGGCGGTGGCGCCGGCGCGACGATTGCTTGCAGGCTCCACCATTTGCGACGCAGCGCGAGCTTGGCTGGCCAGGAGTTCGCGACCTCGAGATCATCTTTGGAGGGGGGCTCGTGACGCGGGTCGACCGCGCCGTCCTGAATCCATTGCTTGAAGTCGGCGATCACCGCGTCGCTCATGCGGGCACCGTCCTTTGGCATCTCAAGGCCATGCAGTTGGTGGCGAAGGACCTTGAGAAGGACGCTTTGCTCCGGCTTTCCGGGAACAACAATCGGGCCTTCGGATGCCACTGTTCGCATACCGTCGCGGTGATCGAGCGCGACCTCGCCCTTCTGCTTACCGTTCGTGCTGTGGCAGGAGTAGCAGCTGTCGACCAGCACGGGGCGAATCCGGTTCTCGAAGAACTCGAGCCGTGCCTCTTGTTGTGTCGATTGGCCCAGCGCGCCGGCGACGGTTACTGCTGCCGCGATGATCCAGGTCACGACGGAGCGAGTTCGTAGTACGAGCATGCGATTGCGGTGCGAGCAGGTGTGAGAGAGTTTCAGCAGCGGATTCGGACTACCTCGAATCCACCTCAACAGCTTACCGCCGCTGTCACCGGTTGACACTGGCTGCTGCTATGCGCAGCGCGACTCACCGTCGCTTCGGTACTGATATTGGTGGCAGCATGGATTCTTCTTGGCGGCGTGACGAATTTCGGTCTGCGCTACGGCTCAGCGCTACATTCCGGCGCTGGCACCGTCGTCTGCGTGCAGGTTGTAGCTGTGAGTTCACTCTGCTAACCGAACCACATCTGGCTGGGTCGCGCTGGCGTTGCCAGGCGTGTTCCGATGCTTCGACCAAGAGCTTACCGCTACGCCCAAGCAAGAGCGCCAGTGCTGACTATCGGGAAGCAGAATCGCGCTTCGGCAGCGAGAGTTTCGTCGGCCGCGTGACCGGCGCGATGCTCTGATCAGGCGCCCTCCAACGACCTTTCAGCTCATGCGAGATCGAAGCGCGTGATCTGCTCCAGATCACTATCCCAGCGAAACGCCACGCGCCTCAGGGGTTCCTGAATGTCCATGAACACATTGCCGAACTGAATGCGTACACCCGGCCAACATACGTCCTGGATCGAAATGGTGCAGCCCCGCCAGTTCGAACCTGCGGTCCGCGCGGGCGCCGAGGTCTTCGCATCATCGACGACACTCGCCGACTTGTCGGCTTTGGCTGCGTTGCGCCGCACAATCACCTTCTCCGCAGCGTCCATGTTGCCGATCACCACCGACGTTGGCGCACCATTCTCCGTGCCCGCAATCAACATGTTGATGTTGGAAGATGCGCGCAGTTCCCCGCCGAACGCTTGGCCGCGACCCTGCAGCAGTTCGATGCTGCTAGCTTGCACCCAACAGTGAGCGATCTGCGCGGCTACTTGCATTTCGCCTTCAGCCGTGATGATTGCCGACGTCGCATGATGGAAGTGCACGTCACCGCCGACAGTGACCACGCATTTTTCACCCATCACGCCACCAGCGATCGTGGCACTGCCGCTCGCCCGCAGGCGGCCGTCGAGCACGGAACCACCAATGATGACATCACCAAGCGATGTAGCAGTACCACCCTCCTGAAGGTCGCCCGTAATCTGCAGCGAGCCGTTTGTGTGGAGGTTCCCCGACCGAATATCGACATCGCCTTCGTGCTTCCACAGATCGACGACATCGATGGACTTATTGCCCTTGACCAAGACGACGCCGGCGCGAGTTGCGACGATCAAACCCTCCGCCTCTGCACGTATGCCCGGGCCGAGACGCGGCGCAAACGGCTCGGTCGCCGCAACCTCCAGCACATTGCCGCGCACATCACGACCTGGCACACCTGGCACCGGCACCACCAGGCGGCCGACGATCGCGTCGGCCATCACGGCTCGCAATAGGTCTCGTTCGCGAAGATCGATCCTGCCGTTCTCCTTGTTCGCGCCCGAGCCCGAGGAGCCGCCAAGCTCAAGTTCGATCAAACCGTTGACTGCTGGTTGCGCAGCCTCACCGCGAGCAAGAACAACTTCGCCGTGGTAGTCCGGGTTCATCAACTGCTGACCGAGTGATTGTACCGCAGCAGCATCAATGCCGAAGACGACCCCGGCAGTGGCGAGAGCCTGCTCAACTTCGGTCGCACGGGCCTTCAGGCCAGCGACGACAATCGCCTCCGCCAAAAGGCTGTCGCTTGCGATTGTAATCTTGAAACGGGCCACCTTTCTGCATCGACAAATCCCCACGAAAAGTTAATCAAGTCGCCGGTGGGCACGCGTGGGTAAACCCCTGGAAATGGCTCCATTCAGCCACCGAAGCATTGCTCGCGGCTAAGGATAGGAAGCGGCACATCCCAACCGCCAAATCCGACATTGGGCTCGGGTTGGTCCGGTGTGAAGAACGGGGTGAAGTCACCGGAGCCATTGGCCCGCACCGTCGCCGCGTGGTGCACGAACGACTGGCTGCTGTCGTCGACAGGCTGCAACCATAGCCGAACCCCTGTTCTACGAGCCCACTGCTACCCGCCGCCAAACCGAAGGTCAACCCGAGCCTTCTAGGGTTGGAACTCTGGTCAGGTTGCATTGTGCCGGGATCCGTCACGATGCGGACCTTCGCACTGAGCGTCACGATGGATCAGGTGTGCTTGCGTGGAAACGATGATGCCGAGGGATGTCTGCACAAGGTTCGGGTGTAGCCAGCACTGGGCTGCTGGCTGTCTTCTGCAATTGCAACACGGCCTGGTCGCTAACGCAGTTCGTATTGCGGGCAACGTCCTGAGCGCGTGATGTCCGGAAACTCGGCCGAGCCGGTTTGGCATCGAATTGATCACTCAGGACTCATTGATGACCAAATAGCGTCGCCGCCTGGCCGGTATTCAAGCTGTCGGCGTGGCTCTCGCTCCCGAAGCGCGAGCCAATTTCCGGATAGCACGACCCCACGAATCCATCCCTTCGAGAATCCGTCAACTAGCAAGACCGCATCTACGATACCTCGTCGACGGTGCGGCGCGCGCAACATGCCCACGATGTGTTAACCACTCGCGAGAGACCGCAGAGAGAATCGACCGCTCCCGGTGCTCGTGGCAACTTACGTGTCGAAATGCGGCAAGCCCCTAGGGTGACTTGCCGCGGAATGTCCTGGTGGCGGCGGCGGGGGTCGCATCACCGCTTGAATGCGACGCGCTGATGGCAGGTTGTCGTTGAGCAGCGCTTGTCAGTCGTCCATGTCGCTAGTGAAGGTGGCAAGAATGAATTTCAGTGCGGAGTAAGCCGACATGAATGCGAATCTTGGGTTCTGGAGCGAAGCCGTAGCTGATAACCGATAGCGCGATCGCGTGGTGCGCTCTTTGCGCGGGTGCGAAATTGCGCACCAGTTGTTGATGCAACGCTGACTCTCCATGCGCACGTGGCCCCGCCCAACTGGCAAGTCGTATGATAGAGTTCAGGCCGCTGGGCTACTTAGGTAGTCGGTTTGTTTGTGGCGGATCAGTTTTTCCGTCACGAGACCTCTCTCATCTCATTCGAAATCAAGAGTTGCTGCCATGGATTGGACCCGTACGACTGCTTTGTTCGTTTTGCTTGCCGGCGCCTTGACTGCACAAGCTCCTGTCTGCACGACGGTGATCGACGGCATCGGCTGCGGGCCGCAGCTTGACGTGACCTTCGGTCCGGTTGGTGTCGCTGGCAACAACACCATCATGGTGGATGTCTCTGGGCTGAACCCGGCTGGAGTTGGCTTGATGGCGTGGGGCAACACTGCGATCAATTTCCCGCTTGCGACCGGATGCAATGCCTACACAGACTTCCTGTGGGGGCACTTTATCAATCCTGATTCGAGCGGCGCGTGGGCGTGGTCGCGTTCATGGCCAGCTTCCGTCTTGGGCATGTATCGCATCCAGGTGGCTGGCCTCGCGCAAGATTCCCAAGGCAACCTTGAGATCACGATGACCGACTGCGTTGTCGCGAGCTGCCAGTAGCCAGCAGTGTCCTCGGCGGTAACGGGGCATCACGCCGGGAGTCTGTGATGTTCAGACCTTCCGTGATTACCTCGATACCGCGCCGCCTCTCGCCTTAGTTAGCGGCGACATGCTGGACGCTGGCTAATGCGGACGCTGGCTAATGCGGACGCTGTGGCCGGTTCGAGTGATGGCGGGCAACTGCTGCTTGAACTGGGCGCGGCGGCGGTGCAAGGTGCGGCGCTGTCAGGAGAATGAGCGGGCCAGCGTGATGTTCGCATAGGCGATGGCACGCGTAATGAGCCGTTCGTGAACGGGCCGCCGTGTGCGGGCCTTGATGGCTTTCGTTACACGGTTCGGGTCGCCGGCTCACTGATTGACGGCTGGCTGAAGGGGAGAGATCGTAGGTTACTTGGGTTCGCGTGGTTCGCACCGCACTTCCGGGTGTGTGCGCCATGGCCTTGCCATCTTTGGAATCACGCACCAGCGCCCAGGCGAAGTGGTGTTTCATTTCAATGCTCTGCACCTACTTTCCGGTCTTCTCCGGCTCCTTCAGCTTCGGCGCGGCCACCGGCTCCGCCTTGAACGACTCTGCGACGAACGGGAACGAGAACTGCATCGCGTGCTGGATCGAGCTCGTGCCCCAGGAGTGGCCGCCGCCCTCGATGGATTTGAAGGTGTGCGCGATCTTGGCTTTCTTCATTCGCTGGCTGAGCGCGATGTTGCTCGGGCTGAATCCGTAGCGGTCATCGGTGCCAGCGTCGAAGTAGATGCGCAGACCCTTGAGCGCCTTCGTATCCATGGTCGCGAGGAGCGCGACCGGGATCTCCTTGGCCCATTCCTTTTTGTCGATGGGGTCGCCGAAGATCTGTGTCGCGAAGCGACGGTACCGTCCGAGCTCGCCGGGGTCGGCCGTGAGTACCGGAGACGAGTGCACCGCGACCGCGCCGAACAGTTTGGGGTTCTTCAACGCCATCTTCATTGCGCCGAACGCGCCCATGCTGACGCCCATGATCGCGCGGTGGCGGCGCTCCTTGGACACGCGGTAGCTCTTCGCCACGTGTTCCATCAGGTCCTTGAGGATCATGCTCTCTTCGTTGCGGCCGCGGCCGCGATCGATGTAGTTCGGCCGCGAGCTTGCGCTCGGGGTGACTAGGATCATGTCCGGGATCTTGCCGGCCTTGCGCATCTTGTCGAATGTCGCCGAGCCGCCGTTGCGGAACCGTCCCGAGTTGCCGCGCATCCCGTGCAGCCAGATCGCCCACGGGTAGCGGCGCTTGGCGTTCTTCTCGTTGTCGTAGTCCTTCGGCAGGTAGATGCCGTAAGAGCTCTCGCCGCCGACGCTGGGGGAGGGGAAGTCCACGGTCTTGAATGTGAACTCTGTCAGCGTCCCTGCGCGTTCGCGGTTGCGTCCACCTTGCGAGATGGCGTCAGTGACACAGGAGATCGAAACGAGCGCGGTGAGGAGGATGTATCGCATGGTTGGTCTTCTGGTTCCGAACCGCGGACAGTCTACGGGTTGGCCCGGGCCGTTGGGCCCTTTCAGGGCAGGAAGTCGTGATGGCGAGGACGATGGGGCGCTCCTCTGGCCCGCTATCGCGGCGGAGCAAGCGCCCGCTCTACTTACAGTCGATGTAGCGGAGTCGCGTTCATGCTGGGGATCCAGCCGCGCATTGTCCACAAACTTGGCCGGCGCGATGCGGGCGTCAATTGGCCATTTGAATTACGACGCGGGTGAAACGGACATCTCCGCGGCATTGGCCGGCACGTTCCAAGAGCAACCCGAAACCGCCGACCCGATCGCCCTCAGCGCGACTTTACCAACGCGGGGAAGAGGCCGTCGAAGGTAGCGCCGATACGCGACAACATTAGCAGGGCTGCTCAAATTGCCACCCGGACACTGGGAAGGCGAACCGTAGACGCCGAGACGCTGATCTGCGAACTACGGTAGTCCCTCAGACCACCTTGACGCGTTGACCGCGGTCGCCTTCCGGGTGATACTGAATCGGTCCCCTCTCCTCCAGGTCGCTCTACGCGGTCTGTTTTCGGATCGTGTCCCACGCGATTCCAGCGCCTGCCCCACAGGTCTCTGGTTCTATGCGAAACCTCGCACTGGCGCTTCTGTGCTTCGCCGCACCCTCTGCTCTCGCTCAAGAGCAATCTCCCATCAAGCCGCTCACCACGCCGGCATCGTTCGATCGGTTCCAGCAAGCCCAAGGGGGGGACTGGATCGTCAAGTGGCATCCGGCCACCGGTACCCCGGGCACGATCTACGGCACCGGCCTCAAGATCCGTGGCTGGGGCAAGAACTCGCTGCAGGAAGGCCGGCGCCACGCCAACCAACTGCTGATTGACCAGGCCGACTTGCTCGGCCTCGGCACGTCGACGTTCCGGGAGATCATTGGCGCCCGCATGGGGCGCACGTGGTCGTTCACGTTCGACCAGTTTTTCAAGGACATCCCGGTCATCGAGGGTCGCGTCGATGTACGCGTCAACATGGCCGGAGTCGTCGCGATGATGGGCAGCCGCGCGTGGCCGATCCCCGCCAACTTCAAGACGGTGCCCGCGATCAGTGCGAACATCGCACAGGCTGCAGCTTGGACGTCGCTCGGCGGCGAGCCAGTCGGCAACGCGCCGGCACCGCGACTCGTGATCTGGGGTGACATTGACAGCGCGCAACTCGCGCCGTTCTACCTGGCATGGGAAGTCGCCGTGCACGACATCGCCGGTGGCATCTTTGGTCGCTACTACATCGATTCCCTAACCGGCCGCGAACTGCACTTCCAGAACGACAAGCACGACTGCGTCAGCTCCGGCTGCCTGCCGTTGCTTGAGACGAAGTCGGTCAAGGAAGCCGTCGAAGTGGCGGCTGTCGCTGCTCCGAGCGTCACGTTGACCGAACAGCCGCGCGCTGGCGCAATCGACGCGCCGACGATCACGACCGTCACGCTGATGGCGTGGACGCGCACCGGCAATGA
>JBNMND010000045.1:0-25643 GCA_051274975.1 Planctomycetota bacterium
CGACGCCAGCACCTTAAAGAACGAAGCCTCAACGGAGTAGCCACCTGGCCATGCACCGGTGATCGCGTCGGACTCGTATTTCTTCGCAACCGTGAGCGCGCTGCTCAGGCCCTTCGCGCCGGTGCCGAGGTAGTATTCGAACTTCAGACGGTAGACATCCGGGATCGTGCCACCCTCGGGGAATGCCTTCTGCAGTTCGTTGAGAGCGCTGACGGCGTTCGACGGCGAACCCTGATCGAAGAAGCGTTGGGCGGCACCGACAAAGCCGACCTGCGCCATGACGTTGTTCTTCGCGGCGAGTTGCTCGCGCGCCAAGGTCAGCATCAGGCCCGGATCCTTGAGACCGCGCGCGTAGATTTTCTCGAAGTCTGCGAACTCAATCTTCGCAACTCGATCACTGTCGACCGACTCGGTGCTGCCCGAGCGCTTGTAGCGCAGGCTGCGAACCGTGAAATCGACAACCTTCGCATCCTTGATGACGGAACCGTCCTGGAGGTGGAGCGTGGCGGACTGGGCAGTCGCCGATGTGGCGACCACAAGGGCGATCAAACTGGCAGCGAGGATCTTGGACGTCATGGGTTCGCGTTGGGTGCGAGTCGGGAGGGGGCGAAACATTCTGCCGACGCAGGTCCGCGGAGACAACGGCCCTGGGCACTCCGGGGTTCGATGGCAGAGAAAATACGGTCTTCAACTGCCGGATAGGCCGGTTTAGCCCCGTGGGATCGGGGCTTGCGGACAGGCGGCATGGGATTTCTGACGCCGGGGCGAGGCGAAGATGTGGTTTCTGGTCCTGGCACCGCACTCACCCCCTCGGGGTGCTTAGTCGATGGGGAGGTCGCGGACACCTTCATTGCGGGCTGGGTCTTGGTCGCGTTCTTGCCAGCTGGACTTGAGATCGTGACCGAGACGGCGCACCGCGATCAGTTCGGCGACGACGCTGACGGCGATCTCTTCGTGGGTGCGGCCACCGAGGTAGACACCCATCGGCGTGCGCACGGAATCGAGGAAGTCATCGCCGACGCCGGCTTCACGCAGTTGCTTCCACAACAAGGCTTGCTTGGTCTTGCTGCCGATCATGCCGAGGAACTTCAGTTGCTCGCCGGCAGCGAAGCGCTTGGCAAACGCTTCGAGCACGATGCCGTCCTCTTTGTGGCCGCGGGTGACGGCGATCGCGTAGCTGTTTTGCTGGATCGGCATCTGCGCGACCGCTTCGGGGAACGGCGCAGTGATCGTGCCGTGAGCCTCTGGGAAGCGTTCGCCGTTCGCGTAGGCCTCGCGGTCGTCGACGATCGTGACGCGGAAGCCAGCGAGTGAGGCAATCTGGCCGAGCGCCTTACTGACGTGGCCGCCGCCGAACATCCAAAGAACAGGTGTCGTTATTGGTTCCACAAAAATGGTCACCTCCCCGCCGCACATCAAACCTGAGTCCGGCGAGTCCTTCTCGGTCAGTCGAAACTTCAGCGATTGCGACTTCTCATCCGCAAGCACTTGCAGCGCCACGTCGTAGACCTCGGCCTCGAGACATCCGCCGCCAACCGTTCCGAGGAACGTGCCATCGGCGAGCACCAGCAGACGCATCGTGGCACGGCCAGGGGTCGAACCTCGGGTGCCAACGATGGTCGCTAACGCGGCGGGAATGCCTTCGGCGCGCAGGCGCACGATCTCTTCGAAGATGTCGGGTTGGACGGACACGGGGCGAAACACAGTAGGGCCCGCGAGGCCATTAGGCAAAGTGCGCACGCACGTCGATGTCAGTCATACGCAGTAGCGCGCGGCGACCGGCGGCGGTGGCCTTCGTCTTGACGACCAGATAGCTGTCGCGATTCGAACAACCGGAACAGCGCCCGTAGCGCACCTGTTCGAGCACGGCCCGCTCACCGCATTTGCCACACATACGCAGGTAGAGGTAGCGAGCCCGGCGAGTGCGACGCTTGCGGACATCGTCCACGGGCATCTTGTGGGTCACATCAGGCTCGCGGCCTGCGATTCGCATCAGAGAACGCCAATGTCGACCGTGCGCCGGGATATTAGCCCCAAACAGTCGAAACGCAGCGACGTGCGCGGCTTCGTGCGTCAACACGACATCCACCTGATCGAGCGACTTGGCGAGCAGCGACGGGTTGAGCTCGATGCGGCCGCTCTTCACGAATGCGCGGCCGGCGGTCGTCGACAGGCGGCCGTTCCAGGTGATGACGACCTCGGTGTCGAGCACGCGCCACTGTTCGAATAGCTCAGCAGCCCGCCGCTCGAGTTGCTCAGGGGTTGGTAGGCCGACGTGATCCGTCACACCGGCAGCGTAGCAGGGGTTCGGGCTCCTCGGCCAGTTCACCCTTACTGCTTGGCAACCTGGCGGGTCGTCATCTCACGCATGGCAAACGGCAGCGAAGCCACCGCAAGACCAGTCAACGCCCCGACGAGCGCCTCGCTCGCGACTTTGTGATCGACTACGCCACTCCACGACAAGGCGGCCATGCCGCTGCAGACGATGAACATCAGCCAGCCACCGCCAAAAAACATGCGCTGCCAAAAGGCCCGGTTCGACAGGAAGCCGAGCTTCGCTTCATGCTCCTTTGCCAAAACGGAAAGGATCTGGTTGCGAGTCCCGGGATCGAGCTGAGGGCTCTCAAGTGACTCACCCAGCAGGTCGAGCCGCTGCTTCGCGCGCGCGTCCCGACGCTTGAGCCAAGGAACGAAAATGGCGATAACGACTCCGGCTGCGGCGATCAGGAAACCTACCGCGAACATGTCCTCGACGCTCAGACGGCCGTGCGTATTGAGAAGGCTTTGAATATCTTGCTGGAGAAACATGGGCTTACGACTGGGCGCGGCGGGCTTCGAGTTCACGCAGAGCGAAGGGATAGGTCACCAAACCAAACGAAGCGATCGTCGTGATGATGCCGCCGGCTACCGCATCGTTGCAGTGCGTCATCTCGCCGAAGACCCAGATGCCGATGCCGGTGAACAGGCCGACCCATCCGACCGCCAGCACAACGGCCATCAGTCGCTGCATGGCGGCACCTTGGCGAGGCTTGCGGGCACCGGTCAACTGATAGGTCAGCGTCTCGATCATGGCGCGATCGACGGCCGGGTTCTTGAGCGCCTCTTCCAACAGCCTTACGCGTTGGTTTGCGGCTTCGACCCGCGCGTCCATCCAGGCCTTTACGATGGCGAAGATGAAGATCGTGATGAGAACGGGGACGACGAAAAGGGCGATGTCTAACATGGGGCCGGGGTGCGAACGGTTGGGCCGGGCTTACGCGCTGGCCTGAGTCTATTCCCAATCGTCGATCCGATTCCGAATCGCTGCCAACTTGGCCAAGCCCAGACTAGCCAGATCCAGCCTACGCAGGTCCAGCTTGGGCGGATCCGTCAGACTCCGCGGGCGCCATCGTTTGCAGGCCCAGCGTCTCCAAGAACGCGTTGGCATCGCCGTCCCAGGCCCAATCCGCGGTGTCGATCGAGCATCGATCGTTGCGCCGCCAGATGAACGGGAAGCCGTGCGCGACCGCCGCTTCGTGGTCTGGCTCGCGGTCGCCAACCATCACAACCTTCTTTGCCCCAGCAGCTTCCTGCGCACGGGCAAGCATATCGGTCTTGCTCTCCACGCCCTCGCTATCGAGGCAAAACTGCCAGTCAGACAGTTCGCGCAGGCCCTGGCCTTCCATCATCGCGCCCATGTATTCGCTGCGGCAGTTGCTCGCGAGCGCGACCTTCACGCCGATCGAACGCATGTGCGGCAGCATCTGGCGGATGCCGGCAAACAGGTAATCGACACCGCTGCAGATCTCTTCGACCTCCATGGGCAGCACCACCGAGCGCAGATCGAACCACTTGTCCTTGTGGCCCTCAGGCAAGAACGGCGCCCAAACGCCGGCGTCCTTCATGCCAACGACTGCCTCGGCCTCGCGAACACTCGGCATCTCGATCTCGAGCCCGTTCTGTTCGGCGAAGCGAGCAACACCAGCGCGGATGATCGGAGCCCACCACGCGAACGTGTCGTGCAACGTGCCATCGACGTCAAAGATAACTAGGTCGGGCGGACAGTGATTGGCGAGCAAACTCATGATTATCTTGGTGGCGAGCCCAGAAGTGGCGGGCCCGGACGGCTACGTGCGAGCTTGGCGAACGCCCATGATCTCCAACTGCCGCAGCAGGAACTCACGGCCATCGCTGATGTTTTGGGCGGCAACGTCACCTTCGACGCTGGCATCGATGCCGATGGCCACGACGTAGCGACTCAGTTCGTCGCTAGTCATCGCCCGCGTGGCCTGGCGCAGTTCGAGCACGAACGCCTCGAGTGGAATGCGACGGTCACCCGTTCGCACGAAGCCATCACCGAGGAGCTGGCACGATGCGAGCCCTGCGCTGCTATCGAACGTTGTGCTGATCGGCATGTCCGTCGCACAACTCGACAACGCACAGCATGCGAGCATCGCCGCGAAGGAAACCGCCGTAAGTGTTTTCATCGCGCCGCAATACCTTGCACTTCGATCAGTGCGTCAGGATCAAACAACGACACGACCTGAAACATCGCCATGCCGGGATAGTGCTTGCCGCAATGCTTGCGCCAAATCGCGCCGAACTGCTTGCGCGCTTGCGCGTAGTCGTCGCGGCTCGTGACGTAGAAGTTCAGCTGCACGACATCCGCGAACTCCATCTCAGCCTCGCGCAAGATGCTCGAGATATTGGCCATCGCCTGATCGAGCTGGCCAGCGAGGTCGCCCTTGTGCATCACAGCACCCGCCTTGTCGTAGCCACACTGGCCAGCGAGGTAGAGCGTGCGCTGCGGCTCGTTCTCCACGAGCCAGGCATGAGCGAAGCCGACGGGAGCGGACAGGTCGTCCGGATTGATCGCGCGTTTGGTCATGAGTCTTGAGACAGCGAAGCTAGGGCAGTTCGCGCAGGATCGCACGCACCGGACTCGAATCGCAGCCGACGATTCGCAGTGGCAGCGCAATCAATTCGTAGTCGCCAGCCGGCACGCCGGTCAGATCGAGGTTCTCAAGAATCGCGATGCCGCCGGCATAGAGCGCTTGATGGCCGTCGAGATCCTTGTTGGTCGAGTGATCCATGCTCGGCGTATCGATGCCGACGAGCTTGACACCAGCAGCCGCAAGAACCTTGGCTGCGGGGCCGCCAAGCGACGTAAACTCGGGATTGAAGGTGCGGTGGTCGTGTTCGGCATTGGTGCGCAACAGCACGCGTTCGGCGCCTTCCAGCAGTTCTTGCGTCAACGCATGCGCCGGAATCAGCGGCGGCGAACCAACTCCTGGCACGTCGATCACGCGACAGCGGCCGAGGTATTTGCCAAGGTCGACCGACGCCATGTCACTGCCACCACTGTCGTAGTGCAGCGGCGCATCGGTGTGCGTGCCAACGTGCACCGACATGCGGATCGTGCTGACGTTGCACGAAGCACCGTCCGCCATGCGCATGACCCACTCTTGCGAGAACGCGTTGTCGCCAGGGAACGTCGCCGTGTCCGGTTCGATGCGTTCGCTGATATCCCAGATTCGCAAACTCATCCCGGCTTGCGCTCCGCTTGCAGGAACGGTTTGTGGTCGCCATTGTCGAGGATGTCGCGCATGGCTTGCAGAGCAACCCGAACCTCGTCCTCAGTATTGTAGAAGTGCGGTGCAACCCGCAATCCAGCATCCGGACGGAAGTCGACCACGATCTCACGCTCGGACAACGCCTGGCACACCGCGTAGCCATCCGGAACATCGAGCGCCACATGGCCGCCGCGACGTTCGCCATCGAGCGGCGACTTCAACGCGAAGCCGTGACGCTGCGCCTCTTCGATCAAGAACGCCGTCAACTTCTGGCTGCGCTCGCGAACGTTCGTCATGCCCGCTTCGGCAATCGTCGCGATACCTTCCTTGCCCGCATACAGCGCCGGCACGTTCGGCGTGCCCGTCGCAAAGCGGCCACCATCGTCGCGATAGTCCTGACCTTCCGGCGAGAACAAGAACGGCTGCTTGTGCGCGGCCCAACCGGTGAATGCCGGCGTCAGCTTTTTCGCTTCGTCGGGATCGACATACAAGAAGCAGTTGCCGGGGCCACCGCACAACCACTTCAACGCGCCGCCAACGACCGCGTGAACACCCCACTTTGCCGCTTCGATCGGCAACGTGCCCACCGAGTGGAACGTATCCAGGATGACGAAAGCACCAACCTGCCGCGCCTTCTTGATGATCGGCTCGATATCGACAACCGCCGAGCTGCGGAACATCACGTGGTCGATCGCAACCAACAGCGTGGTGTCGTCGATATACGACGCAAACTCTTCGCCATCGGTCGAGAAGCCATCGGCAGCAGCCGGCACTCGCGTCAGCTTCGCGCCATGCGCCGCGCGCGCCTCGTAGATGTATTGGTCACTCGGGAAGTTGCGATCCGCGTAGACGATGCCGTTGCGCGGCCCGTCAAATCGGAAGCACGAAAGGATCATCTCGAGCGCGACCGCGATGTTCTGATGCATCGACACGGTGCCGTTCGCAACGCCCAAGATGCCGGCGACCTGATCGGCCACCTGCTCCTGCAGCACCCACCAACCATCACCCCAAGCCCGCACGCCGCGCGAATCCCATTCATCGAGATACTGCTGCAAGCTATCGCGGGTCGCCGCGGGCATCGCGCCGAGCGAGTTGTTGATCAGGTAGTTGCTGCGCTTCGTGATCGGAAAGCGATCGCGGAACGAGAGCAGAGAATCGGAGTCAGTACTGTCAGCCACAGGGCTGCAGTTCTAGCTGCGGCCAGCTTCGAACGCACGTTCCTCGCGTAACGAGTGGCGTCATTCCCATGATGCCGACCATGATTCACGGCCTGGCCCCTGCTTTCTTGCTGCTACTTCCAGCGATCGCGTTGGTCGACCGCATGGACTACCACAACCCCAACGACCACCTGTTGGGCGAAACGCCGGAGTCGCTCGACTACACGTTCTTGCGGCGCAACTGCGAGGCGATCATCGCAACGATTTTCGAGTAGGCTGGCCCATCACCGCAGTGATCGCCAGTGCGCGCACCGACTAGGCGGCGCGAATCTCGCGGCGCACGGCCTGCACCAACTGCGGATCGGCACCGAGCTTCTCAGCCTCCTTAATGTGCTTCTCGGCAACTTCGGGGCAACCATCGAGGGCCGTGGCCTGCGCTAGGTGCAGCAGCGTTGAAGTGTCCTTTGGCGACAACTCATGCGCCTTCTTCAAGTGCGCGCTGCCATCCTGCACGCGACCGCTTTGCAGCAACACGATGCCGAGACGGTTGTGCGCTTCGGCACAGTCTTCGTGGTAACGAACGGCCCGCCGCAGCAAACGCTCCGCGCGTCGCGACTTGCCGAGCTTGTGCTGCACGATACCGAACATCAGCCACGCTTCCGCAACCGGACCAACGCGGCGAACGAGCGCGCGAACGGCACCGAGCGCAGCGCCCAGGTCACCGGCCGAGATCGCTTTTTCGACAAGGTGTGTTCCGGTCCACAGACCGGGCACGAGCGACAGACGCAGCAGTCGATTGGCTTGACCGTGTAGGTGCTCGGACAAGCCGAGATCGAGTGCGCGACGCAAAGCAACGCCAGCGCGCGCGGTGTCGTCGAGCAACAAGCAAGAACGACCGAGCTCGTAGTGCAACATCGATTGATCGGGCGACTTCTTGAGCGCTGCCTCGACCACCGTGCGGGCAAGGGCCGGCTGATCCTCTTCGAGCAAGAACGAAACGACCAGACGCGCCACTGGCACGGCCAGATCGTCGTGCCCAAGCAGTTCGTCGACGAGCTCTTGGCGGCGGTTGAGGTCGCCCATCCGGTCATAGCTCGCAGCGAGCTGCGCAATCATGTTGGGCGTCACGCTGTCGGCTGCACGCGCCGCAACGACGACCGCGGCGACACCTTCGTCATCGCCAACCTTGAACGCCATCGACGCAGCACGCTCCACCAAGTCAACGTTCGCGCCCGCTCGCAGCGCCGCCCGCACAACCAAGTTGGCCGCAGCACGTTCCTCGCCGGCGGCAAACATCAGACCGCCGAGGCGATCGATCTTGGCCGAATCGCACAACAGCGGTGCGAGTTGCTTGGCAACTTCGGCAACGCATTCGCGGAACTGACCACGACGCAACAGCAGGGCAAGGAAGTCAATTACCAGCTGCTGCGCATCCGCATCGGTGCCGCCATGCTGCACGCACTGACGCGCAGCGCGCAGCGGATCATCGGTGGTTTCAGGCAAATTCGCCTCGCGCCGCAGCAACTCGTCCTTCAAGACTAGATACCAGCCGAGCGCTGCGCCTTCGAGCTGCAAGTCGCTGGTGGGCTGGCCGGTCCAACCCAACAAGCCGCTTAGCTCAAACGTCAACCGTGGCAGAGCGGCAAACGGATCCAGCGGATTGAACGGCACCTCAATCGACAACCGCAGCTCGCTCGTATTGCCATCAACGACGCGCCAAACCAACCGGTCTTGATGAAGCAAGCCATCGACCAAGAAGTCTACATCGCCTTGCTTGTGCAAAGTGACCAGCGACTTCGGCTCGAGCAACTCGCGCAACCGCAGAAAACCGCGCTTGCCGTCAACTGGTCCGAGGAACGGGAAGAACCGCAAGCCGCGGTCTTCTTCGCCGTTGAGGTTGGCGACCAGCGCTCTCGGGATTTGCCGTGACAACACGTCGAACGGAGCAGCCCCGACGACTGGGGTCAGACCGTCAGCAATGGCGAAGGCAAATACGACAGCGGTAGACATTCTCCGTCGTTATCGAGCGATCGGCACCACCAGCTTGTCCAGGGTCGGCGACGGCCATGCCACGGCGAGTTGCCGAACGGGTTAGTGGCCCTTATTCGCAGAGCCGCCGTTTGCCGCCGAACGGCTACCAGCCGGTGCCGCGCTCTTGCTCGGGGTCGGGCTCTTGCTTGGCGCCGGTTTTTTTGGCCGCCTGGTCGTCGGCGAAGAAATCAAAAAAGTCTCCGTCTCGCCACCATCGTCATCGTCGAGCACGACCGACACGGCATCCAACCTGTTACCAGCGCGCAAGGCACCAAGCCAGACCTCCAAACCCGCTGAATCCGCGATCCGCTGCTTGTCCAACCCGGCCAACACGCGCGCGCGA
This sequence comes from Planctomycetota bacterium, assembly GCA_051274975.1. GTDB lineage: Bacteria > Planctomycetota > UBA1135 > UBA1135 > UBA2386. Next base: position 9,084 of record JBNMND010000045.1, read on the forward strand.
ACGGTCAGGTGGACCTTCTCACCATCGCGTTCTTCAGCGATTCGCACTGGTCCAAGCCGCTTCGCACCAAGCCGGGATTCGACGGTCGCACAATAAGGGGACCGGTCGTGGTCGCCTTTGACCTCGGCGAGATGCTTCATCCCAAGACTCATCAGAATGGCCCCGATAAAGCCGATGACGAGGATTGTTAGGCCGGACTTTGACACGTTCTGGTTCTCATCGGCAATCCGCCGGAGCCACCTGAGCAGCACACGACCTGCAAGAAACCCGAGGCAGGGCATTGCCTTGCGGAAGCCGGGGGGTAAGCATCGCTCGTTCCCGGGGCCAGATGCCCTTCATCATCAAGAACTGACAGCCATGGGCAAGATCGTCAAGTGCCGCGAGTGCGGCAAGTCCTACCGCGACCTCGAAGAACTGGAGGACCTGCGGGACAACGACAGCACCTGCCTCGTGTGCAATGGCACCATCGAGGTAGCTGACTGGGACCGCGTTCTCGCATCCTACGAGGACGATGACGAAGACGGCGATGTCGACGACGACGATTGGGACGACAACGACGACACGGATGACGACGACGATGACGATGACGTCAGCGACGACGACTTCGAGGATCTCGACGATGACGACGACGATGACGACGACGACGATGACGACGACGACGACGACAAAGAGGAATAGCTGGAGCTGGCTACCGCTGGTTTCACACCCTCGGAGCGCCTGAATAACAGGCAGGCCAACCTCCTGATTTTGGTCCTCGGGGGCACAGGATTGGCCCACCGGAAGGCTGGGCCTTCTGGATACTGACTGCGGCCCCCTGCGTGGGAATCCCACCCCCTCAGGAACCCGCCTGAGCCTGGGCGCCGCCAACTTGGCAGGCCCGCCGCCCGCCGAGACCGCCATTTTGACACGAAAGCGGTCAACCCGGGAACTCGATGATAGTGCTAAACAGCTCTCATCAAGGCGAATACGCCATTCGATGGACTTCGGCACATCGCTTGCTTTCAGCGGGCGGCGCATTCTGTCAGACGCCCCGATTCCACAATGGCTCAGAGCTTCCGCATCCTCCTGGTTGAAGACGACGACTCCCTGCGAGCGTGTCTGGGCGAGTTTCTCGCCAGCCAAGGGTGGGGTGTGGCCTCGACGGCCTTCGCGACGGAGGCACTAGCCCTGATGGGCCGGCACCGCTTCGACTTCGGGTTGCTCGACTTCCACCTACCTGAGACGACCGGCCCCGAACTGCTCCAGCAACTGGGCGCCGTTCGCCCGCTGCCGTCGATCCTCATGTCGGGCCTGGCCAACCCAGCCGAAGTCGCCGCCGCCCAACAGGCCGGCTTCTTCACGTTCTTACGTAAGCCGCTCGACCTCAACCGCCTGCGCCAGTCGCTGGAGATGCTGATCCAACAGCACTTCGGCGGTCCGCTCACGCCGCTCGATCACCTGGGGCGGCCTCTTACGAGGCGCCAGCATCCGGGTCAGCAGCATCCGGGTCAGCAGCACCCGGGTCAGCCACACCCACACCATCCAAAGGCACCGCCCCCGCAGTAGGTCCATGAACCTGCTGCCCCCCGGCGCCTATACCGTCCTCCCTAATTTCCGACTGAACCCCCAAGAACTGAAATGGCCAAGACCAAGACTTCGAAGTCGACTGTGACCCCCCTCGGCGACCGCGTGCTCGTGAAGCGCACAGTCGCAGACGACAAGACTGCCGGCGGCATCATCCTCCCCGACGCCGCCAAGGAAAAGCCCAAGGAAGGCATCGTCGTTTCGGTCGGCCTCGGCAAGATCGGCGACAACGGTGAGCGCATGGCACTGACGGTCAAGAAGAAGGACCGCGTCCTGTTCTCGTCCTACGCCGGCTCGGAAATCAAGGTGGACGGCGAAGAGATGCTGATCCTCGCCGAAGACGAGATCCTCGCGATCATCGACTAAGCCGCGTTTCAGTTCTCACGCAACCCAACACACACAACTAGAGCAATTCTATGGCAGTCAAGAAGATCGCATACGACCAAGAAGCCCGCGAGCGCATGCGCGACGGCGTCAAGAAGCTGGCCCGCGCAGTGAAGGTCACCCTCGGCCCGCGTGGCCGCAATGTCATCATCGAAAAGTCGTTCGGTAGCCCGACGGTCACCAAGGACGGCGTCACCGTCGCGAAGGAGATCGAACTCGAAGGCAAGTGGGAAAACCTCGGCGCGCAACTCGTCAAGGAAGTCGCATCGAAGACGTCCGACGTCGCCGGTGACGGCACCACGACCGCGACCGTTCTCGCCGAAGCCATCTTCGAAGAAGGCATCAAGAACGTCACCGCCGGCGCCAACCCGGTCGCGCTGAAGCGTGGCATCGAGCAGGCCGTCGCGAAGGTCGTCAGCCACATCCAGAAGATCAAGATCGACGTCAAGGGCAAGAAGGAGATCGCCCAGGTTGGCTGCATCGCCGCCAACAACGACGAAGAGATCGGCAAGATTCTCGCCGACGCCATGGAGCGCGTTGGTAAGGACGGCGTGATCACGGTCGAAGAAGGCAAGAGCCTGCAGACCGAGGTCAACTGGGTCGAAGGCATGCAGTTCGACAAGGGCTACCTGTCGCCGCACTTCGTCACCAACCAAGACAAGATGGAAGCGGTTCTCGAGAACCCGTTCATCCTGATCCACGAGAAGAAGATCGGTTCGATCAAGGACATGCTGCCGCTGCTCGAGAAGATCGCGCAGAGCAACCGTCCACTGCTGATCATCGCCGAAGACATCGAAGGCGAAGCGCTGGCGACCCTGGTCGTCAACAAGCTGCGCGGCGTGTTCAAGTGCTGCGCCGTCAAGGCACCAGGCTTCGGTGACCGTCGCAAGGCCATGATGGAAGACATCGCAGTCGTCACTGGCGGCAGCGCGATCTTCGAAGACCTCGGCGTCAACCTCGAAACGGTCACGACCGCTGAGCTCGGTTCGGCCAAGAAGGTCGTCATCGGTAAGGACAACTGCACCATCATTGAAGGCGGCGGCAAGAACAAGGCCAGCCAAGCCCGCATGGAGCAGATCCGCGCAGAGATGAGCCGCACGACGTCGGACTACGACATCGAGAAGCTCCAAGAGCGCCTCGCGAAGATCTCGGGTGGTGTTGCGCAGATCATGGTCGGCGCGGCTACCGAAGCTGAGATGAAGGAAAAGAAGGCCCGCGTCGAAGACGCCCTGCACGCCACGCGCGCAGCCGTCGAAGAAGGAATTGTCGCTGGTGGTGGTGTTGCGCTCGTTCGCGGCGCCAAGGTCCTCGGCAACCTCAAGCTCGAAGGCGATGAGCGCATCGGCGCCGACATCGTGCGTCGCGCCCTCGAAGCCCCGATGCGTCAGATCGCGGTCAACGCCGGCGTTGACGGCTCGATCGTGATCCAGACCGTTCGCGACAACAAGAGCGACACGTTCGGCTACAACGCCCGCACCGGGAAGTACGAGGACATGATCAAGGCTGGTGTCATTGACCCGGCCAAGGTCACCGCCGCAGCGCTGCAAAACGCAGCCTCCGTCGCGACCCTCCTACTCACCACCGAAGCCCTGATCTCCTCCGTTCCGGAGAAGAAGTCAGCTGGCGGCGGCCACGACCACGGCCACGACGAAATGGGTGGCATGGGCGGAATGGGTGGCATGGGCGGAATGGGCGGCATGGGCGGCGGCATGGGCTTCTAAGCCCCACTACGCAACCCAGGTCCCCAGACCAACGAGAAGGCCCGGCAATGCTCAGCATCGCCGGGCCTTCTTGCGTACGGTGTCACGGCGAACTGAGTCACCCAAGCCTCGAGAAGCCCGATGGCGCGGGAACGTTGGTTACGCGCGAGCAAGTCATCGATGCGTTCGCGACGATCGTCGAGAACGTATTCGATCTCGGTCATGACGAGTTGCGGCTGAGGATGTCCATACACATCGACTTAACGTCCGTCGCCGCGACGCGATCGCGGGCTACCGCCTTGTCGCTGCAGATGAAGACTGGGCCGGCATCGTCTTCGTCGTAGATGCGGCCGTGCGAGCCCATGACTTGCGACGGGTCGGTGCCGATGACGTCCATTAGGTAACGGAAGCCGAGGATCTTCTTGGCGAGGGTCTTGGCGACCTTCAGCTTGGGGAAGCGGATCTTGGGGTCGACGAATAGCTCGGTCGGGTCGTAGCCCGGCTTGCGATGGATGTCGACGCAGTTCGCGAAGTCTGGACGGCGCGATTCGTCCAACCAGTAATGGTAGGCGAACCAACAACCCGGCTCGGCAATGCAGACGAGTTCGCCGCTGCGCTCGTGATCGATGTGCAGCTCCTTTTGCTGTTCGCGGTCGAGAACGCGTGCGACACCCGGCGTCTTCTGTAGCAAACCACGAACGTGTTCGAGGTCGCCCGCATCGCGAACGTAGACATGCGCGCATTGGTGGTCGGCAACGATGAACGCACGGCATGCACCGCAGTCCATCAGTTGGCCATGGCTAGTCTCTTGCACCCGCAGCAGGCCTTCTCGGTGCAGCATGCGGTTCAAGAACACCGGCTTGTTCGCCTTCTCGATGCCGTATTCCGACATCACGATGACGTGTGTGTCCCGCTCGCGCGCCGCCTCAATCAAGCGGCCACACTGCACATCGAGATCGCGCACCGCCTGGATGCTGCGCTCGTCGTCAGGCCCCCAACGCTGATGGTCGTAGTCGAGGTGCGGCAGATACACGAACTCAAGGTCCGGACTGTGTTGCTTCATCACCGACAGCGACGATGACGTGATCCACTCAGTGCTCTTGATGCCGGCGCGCGGCCCCCAGAAGTCAAACAGCGGGAACGGACCGAGCTCCGCCTGCAAGTCGCTATGCAGTTCTTGCGGCTCGCTATAGAGACCCGGCTTCTTCAAACCGTCAGCGTGGTATTCGGGCCGCGGCGTGACACTCCAGTCGACACTCGGCGCATACATGTTCCACCACCAGAACATCTTCGCCGTGCGCGTACCAAACTTGGCCTTCGCGGCTTCATACAACTTCTCGCCGTGCACCAGTTGGTTCGACTGACGCCACAACATGACCTGTGCGAGTTCGCGGAAATACCATCCGTTCGCAACAGCGCCGTGACCCGATGGCTGCAAGCCCGTCAAGAACGATGCCTGCACCGTGCACGTGACGGCAGGGAACACCGTATCGAGAGGCGCCATGAAGCCGTGGTTGGCGAGCCCACCCAGGACAGGTGCGTGAACGAGGTCCTTCGGGCGCAAACCAACAGCGATGACAACGAGTAGCTTCACGGAGCAGAGCGTCACCGCACGGGGCGGCTTCGTCAATTCGCGACTGGGGAAGGCCGAGGCCTACAGCCGCATGCGCTGCTTCAGTTCGACCACATCCGCCCCGAGCAATTCGTCGACCGGCGTGCCGGACAGGTTGCGCTGGCCAAATCCCGCACGCAGCGCACGGCCGGTTCTCACCGGGCAGAACACGAACCCAAGCAGCACCGCCACCAGACGATCCAACCAGAACATTAAGTTCCAACCACAGCCACCACTCGCCACTTCCCACGCCGCGATCTCCCGCTCACCGTACCATGTCGTCACATAGCCACGCATCGCGTGATGCACATCGTGGACGACGAGCGCCTTGCGCAAACCCCAGAGCAGAATCAAAGGTACGAGCTTGCTGCCGAACGGGAACCCCACCCAATTAACGTTGAGCCAGGCATCGACGGTATCGGTGCCAGGACACAGGTCGTGGTTGGCGATGCGATCAGCGAGCAAGGCGCGCGTATTCACGGCTCGCTTACGGATACCCGATTCTGCGCGAGCTACCGGCTCAGCGTGATGCGCGCTTTTGCCTCGGACAGCGGATGTTCGGAAACTTCGCCATCTGACCAGTTCACTCGCAACGTGCCAGCCGCCGCCTTCGGGAACCAAAGCACCGGGGAGGATTGCGTCAGGTAGCCATCGCCAGCGAGCAGTTCGCGAACGACCGGCTCTTCGCCATCGCGCAGCAGCGTCACTTTCGCGCCAATACCATTCGGGTTGCCATCCGGACCGGCCAGTCGCACCACCATCCGCGGCTTGAAGCGAACCGGGTAGCTAACCCCTAAGAACGAATCGTCATTGTTGGCAAACACGAAGTACACATCTGACGCATTCGTATCTGTCGGCTCCGCCATCGGCATATCCAGAAGCATCAAACCACGCGCGTCATGCGCCATCATGATGCCGCTCTCGAGCGCGGGAACTGCCTCGTAGTTGAGTGCGCTCGTTCGCCGTAGCAACACACCAATCCCACCATCAATGCGACCAGTCTCCGGCTCGGGCGACCAGAAGTTGTGGGTGAGCGCAATCTCCGGCGTGCCATCCCCATCGACATCACGAGCCAAGACTCCGAAGCTCGCCGAGACTTGCGCCAGGCGTGGCAACGCGTGCAGAACGAACGATTCGCCACGGTTCTCAAACACCACGTGACGCAGTTCGTTACACGTCAGTGTGAGACACTCATCCAAAGCCGAACCGTAGATATCGCCAAGACTCGCACGCGCAAACGCATCGTAGGTTGAGAACTTCTTGCGCACGAACGGCATCGCGCCGCCACTGCAGCTGAGGCCACGTACGGGCAACGCCACGCCATTAGCCTGCTTCGCCTCAATGACGTCCATCGTTCCGTTGCCGTCAATGTCCCGGGCAAACAGCTGCATCGGCTTCTTGGCGCTCGCCGTGTATTTCGAGTTGAGGCCGAAGTTGGTCACGATCAAGTCGAAGTCACCATCACCATCCAGGTCGGTGGAGGTCACGCCATTCCAAAGGCCATGGATGCTGCTGAGCCCAAGTGCATCCGTGCGATCAAGCAGTCGCTCACCCTTCGCATTGCCAAGCACGCGCACAGGCTGCCACTGGGCAGCAACAACAAGGTCGACGAACCCGTCGCCATCGAGGTCCGACCAGCACGCGCTACTGACCATTCCCAACTGGCGACAAAGCGGAGCCACGTCGTCCGTAACATCGACAAACTTGCCGCCGTCATTGCGAAGCAGCGTGCTCGTAGGTGCGTGCGGAAAGCCGCCGGGAACGACTCGTCCACCAACGAACAGGTCCACGTCGCCGTCGAGGTCGAAGTCGGCTGCGGCAACGCAACTCGTGCTTACCCGCACATTCGGCAACGTGCCTGATGGTGCGTTCGTATATCCGCCGTTGCCATCATTCACGTAGAGCCGGTCAAGCAACACGACGTCGTCGTCACCAACTTCGACGCCACCACTACCGACGTAGAGATCGAGGTCGCCATCGGAATCCATATCGAAGAAGACCGCGCCCATGTCTTCGCTTTCCGCGTGGCCTTGCCAGGGTCCGGACACAGGCTCTCGCGACTTGCCTTCGGCTCGCATCAACACGCCCGCTCTGCCAGCCGCGCCGCCAAACCACGTATCGCTGCGCGCATCTGTGATCGATCCACTCGCCATGCCCGGACCCAACCGTGACACGCGATGCGGTAGCAATGGCTGGCTCGCAAAGTCGTCGAACTCGCGCTCACGGTGAGGTTCGCTGCTCATTTCGGCTGGGACGCGCCCCAACGCTTCCGCGGGCAACCCGAGTCCCGACGGCTGACTGCTTCGAACGGGCGCCGTCAGGTCCTCGTGGAGAGTAAGACGCTGATTCGCAACCGCGCCCTCGAACTGCTGTTGCCGACCACTCGGCCACGTCACTTGCAACTTGTCGATCTTCGTCGCAGCCCCAAGCCCGAAGTGCTCGACAGCTTCGCCGGCACTCATGTAGCCGCGCGTCAACGACACCTGGCGAACGTGTTTGACGCCGCCAGCTTCCAGGTCGATGCGCGCGCCAACACCAAAGTGATTGCCGTCGTGGCCGCGTAGCTCGACCAACAACCGGTTCGATGCCGAAGTGCGGTTCTCGAACACACTCGCGTCGGCATTGAGGTTGTTCGTGATGACGTCGAGGTCCCCATCGCGGTCGAGATCAACGACCACTGCACCGTGTGTCACGCCACTCTCGTCGAGCCCCCACTCCGCACCGATGTCTTCGAACTGCAAATCGCCAAGATTGCGCCGCGCGATGTTCTTCTCGTCAATGCGCGGCATGTTGCGCATCACATCGAGAGCCGCCTGGTAGCGCCGTTCGCTCCACAACTTGGTGACGCGATTGCCGATGTCCGGATTGTCCGCAAACACCGGAATACCGTTGGTCGCGTAGAAGTCCTGCCGCCCGTCTTCATCGAAATCTGCGAACCGCACCGTCCACGTCCAGTCGGTACTCGCCAAGCCCGCCATGTGCGCCGCCTCGAGAAAGCGCTTGGTGCCCGTGTTCACATACAGCGCGTTGCGCATGTATTGCTGCGGCTTCGAGTTCATCAAGAACCAGCGGTGCTGATCCATGTTGCCCATGAGCATCTTGCCCATGTAGTGCGATGTGCTCGACATGTCAGCGACGCAGAGATCGAACATGCCATCGTTATTGATGTCGCCGAAGTCCGTGCCCATGCCGAAGAATGCGGTGTGCGGCAGACGCTCTTCAGTCACATCGATGAACTTGCCGCTCCCCAGGTTGCGATAGAACTGGTCCGGCGATTGGAAATCATTGGCGACATAGATGTCTTGGTGACCATCGTTGTCGAAGTCCCACCAGACCACCGACAGACCATTGCCGGCATCCTTGAGTCCCGACTCCTCGGTCACGTCGACGAACTTCGCGTAGCCATCGTTGCGAAACAGACGATCCTGCTGCCCCGCCATGAAGCGGTGGCCGTCGAGTTCGAAGGTCAACTCCTGCGCCAACAGTTCGTCCAGCGTCTTGCGAATGCGCCCCGGCAGCTTCGCCTCGGCCGCGATCTCCTTCGCGAGCGTCGGCCGGAACACTCGGTTGGTCAGTAGGTAGAGATCGAGATCCCCATCGTTGTCGTAGTCGGCAAACGCGGCACCGGTCGACGCCGCGGTCTGCCCCAGCCCAAATGCGCCAGCCTTCTCGACGAAGGTGCCATCGCCCTGGTTGAGGAACAGTAAGTTCGGTGACTCGAGGTTGCAGACGTACAGATCGAGATCGCCATCCCCATCCACATCGGCAAACGTCGCCGCGGTCCCCCAGGCGTCGCCACCCCCCAGGCCGGCGCCTGCCTTGCCTGTGACGTCCTCAAACTTCAGCGGCGCGATCTGGCGGAACAACTTGTTCTGGCCGTCCTGCGACACGAGGTAGACGTCCGGCAGGCCATCCTGGTCATAGTCACTAACCGTCAGGCCGGCTCCCATGTAGACGTAGGCGACGGTGTTTTCTGGGCGCAGCTCGTTCTGGAACGCCAACCCGGTGGCCGCCGGGTCCAGTCGGGCAAATCGCTTGCCTGCGACGACCGTGCGTTCTGGCAGAGGTTCGCTGAGCAGTAGGTCTTCGGGTGCCACCACCACACCGGCACTACCAGTTGTGCCCTTGCCGGTGCTAGCCGTCCCCGGATCCTTGGAACAGCCCGCGACCAAGCCAACAACAACGGCCAACAATCCAAGGCGCGACATGGACACGATCATCCACAGACGGGGCCCCTCGGAACAGCCCCGCGACCCAAGCCGCGACATTCCGCGTTCCTGACTTTCCAGACTCCCTAGTGCGGCTTAGTGTCGCAATCGCATGACGTCCGAGGAGACCAACGAAAAGACGCTTCCACCACCATGGGATCGCATTTTCTCCCTCACCACCCGCTGCTTCGTATGGGCACTGCTAATCGCACTGCTCTACATCTTGCGGCCCTTCTTGCTGCTGGTGTTCCTAACGTTCGTGTTCGCCTATATCCAGGCACACGGCGTCGAAGGGCTCGCGCATCGCATCAAGAGCAGACCGGTGCGGGTGGTCACCGTCGGCCTGGTGTTCCTGGGCACGCTGTTCGCCACTGGTTTCACCCTGCTGCCGCAGGTGCAGCAACAGGCGAAGGACTTCCTCAGCAACCGCGAGCAGTACATTGCCGACGCGGACAAGGAGGTGAACAAGTTCTTGGCCGAGTATCCGTCGCTCTACAAGGCGCTGGCCAAGCACAAGGATACGGCGACCCTGTTGACGGCTCCGGATGGCGCCGCCGGCATCCGGACGCCGGGAGCCGACAATCCCGCAACGACCCCAGGATCTCAAGCCAAGCCGGAGGAGGTCAAGCCGAGCGAGCAACCCAGTCCGAGCGAGAACAACCAGGGAAACGGCGTAAAGAACGGTGAGGACGCAACCGAGGAAGACACCGACGAACCGCTAGCGCCGCTGCCAATCGTGCGCGGGCTCGTCGACAACGTCGTTGAGTCGTTCGCCAAGCAACCGCTACAGGTCGGTCAATCGGTATTCAGCTACGCGTCGTCGTTCTTGATGTCGCTGCTGTTCTCCTTCTTGATCGTGCTCGACTTGCGCAAGATCACACGCGGCGTGCAGGGCCTCAAGAATACCAAGATCGGATTCATCTACGACGAAGTCGCGGACAACATCGCCGGCTTTGGCCGCGTGCTCGGTCGCGCCCTCGAGGCGCAGCTGTTCATCGCCGTCTGCAATACGATCCTGACCGCGATTGGCATCTGGGTGCTCGGACTACCGAACATGCTGGTGCTGTCAACGATCGTGTTCTTCTGCAGCTTCATCCCGGTGGTCGGCACGTTTATCAGTTCGACGCCAATCGCGCTGCTGGCGCTGCAATCCGGCGGCGTGACCACGATGATGATTGCGATTGCGATAATCATGTTCGTGCATGCGCTTGAGACCTACGTGCTCAACCCGCAGATCTACGGCCACCACATGCACATGAACCCGGTGCTAGTGCTGATCGTGTTAACAATCGGCGGCAAGCTGTTCGGGATCTGGGGCCTGATTCTCGGGATCCCAATCGTCAACTACGTGTTCCGCCACGCCATCCGGCATCCAGCCGAACGGCCTGCGGAAACCTGACACGCGGCTAGTCGTTCTCGCCGTTGCCTTGCGAGTCTTCGAGCTGGAAGCGCTCGACGAGCTGCAACAGTCCGGCCGAACACTCCGAAGTGAACGAGGCGGTCGTAGCCAACTGATGAGCGCCGTTAGCACCCGATTGGATGCCGGCATCGACGTTCGCGAGGCGGCCGTTGAGGCTCTGAAGCTCGCCAACTTGCTTATCAGCGATCTCGCTGATCGTGCACAAGTGGCCATCCACCTCCTCGACCGTTCCCATCACGTCCTTCATCGTCTGCGCCAACGAATCCGCAATGGCCAGACCAGCCTGAGCACGCTGGTGCGACTTCAGGATGATCTCGGACGAGTTGCGCGCCGATTCGGCACTGCGCTGTGCGAGGTTGCGAACCTCTTCGGCAACGACGGCAAAGCCCTTGCCTGATTCGCCGGCACGCGCAGCCTCAACCGCCGCATTCAAGGCGAGCAAGTTGGTCTGGAAGGCGATGTCGTCAATGACTTTCGTGACCTTCTGCGCCTCGCTACTCGCCTCGCCAATCTCCTGCATGGCCTTACTAAGGTCCTGCATCTGGCTCCAACTCGACTGCGTCTTCACGCGTGAATCCGCGGCGAGGTTGCGAGCACTGGCCGTGCCCTCAACCGTTCGCGACATTTCGCTGCTGACGGAGTTCAGGCTCTGGGCCAGATCACTGATGTTATGAGCCTGGTCGGCAGATGAGTCAGCAATCAACGTGCAGTTGTGGCGAAGCGAGTCGCTTTGCTTCTCCATGTCGCGAGCCGAGCCCACCACGGTCTGTAGTGAGCCACGGAACTCCGATGCGAGGCTGTTAATCGCTGCGGCAAGCGCACCGAGTTCATCATTGCTGCGGATTGGAATCTCGACTCGAAGGTCCTTCGCTTCGGCGATCATGTGCACGTGCTCGGCAACCTCGAGAATCGGCTGCACAAAGCGGCGCGACAACACGAAGGCATACGACAGCAGCAATACGACTGTGACCCCAAATACCATGAAGCCGGCCTGCGTCGGCAGGTCGCGAACTTCGCGCTCCACCGCAGCAGCAGACTGGATGGATCCCTGCAGTGTGACCTCGAACTTCAGCAACGACTCATGAAGGCTGGCGAGAGCATCTTCGGCAAACATCGAGTGCTCTTCGATGCCCTCCTCATCGCTTGACGCGACCGACTTCATACACGCATCTATTTCCTTGTCGACTTCAACTCGCTGCGTGTCGACTAGGCCTTGAAAGTCGGTCAAGCCTTCGATTGTCAGCGGCGCATCCGCCATCTGATCAAGCTGTAGCCACAACTCATCGATGTACACCCTGGCGACGTCGAACACCGGAAGCTTCTTGTCTGCTTCAGGCAGAGCATTCAGGTTCTGACGAGCCTGCCCGAGCGAATCGGCCGCCTTGCGATTTATACCGCTAACCGTGACTGCATTGTCGAGCGTGCAAGCAGCATCGGTCATGCGACTGATGTAGTGCTCTGTAGCCAACAGCTGCACCAGCTGAAACACCAGGCCGGCGGCAAATGCCACGAACAACTTGGAACGGATCTTCAAGGATTCACCTGGCCGGTCTTTCGGCGAAGTCGACTTGGCAACTGGGCAAGCCGCGCAACCGGGCCATGGCAGCGAAGCATCCGCGCCAGGGTGACAGGCACCGAGTTGGCGTCGGCCTTCGGAGTCGGCGCTAGAAGCTGCAGAGGACTTTGATGCCCTTCGACTTCTTGGTTTCACTCATCTTGACGATGCCAAACGCGCCATCGTGCTTCTCGACGTATTTGAGGATCATGCGATCCGAACTCACACCCTTGGGCGGAGTCGTGCCGTTCATGTTCTTCATCTTCAGCCAGTGACGCGCCAGTTCGGCGTTGCCCATTCCGAGCAACCCCTTGACGAACGCATCCTGTTCGGAGCCGCCGGCTTTGCGGCCGTATGGCTTGGCTGTAATTCCGTCCGGCCACTTGGCCATTTGCTTCAAGAACAGCTTCTTGACGGTCGCCTTGGCGGCGGCGCCCTTCTGGCTGCACTTGTTCTTCATGTTGACGATGACCGCGTAGGTCTCCGTCTTCTTGTTCTTATTCTGTTCAACGGGCACCGCGCTTAACAGCAACAGCGCACTCAAGAGGGCGAGCTTAAGCATTGGTTGTCTCCTTAGTGGCCTCGGCCTAGAAGCTGAGTGACCAGCTGAAGTTAATGAACTGCACCGTGTCCGACGTGTTAGGAAGGTTGTTGTGGTGCAGGTCAAGACGGAGGCGCACCGACGGGTGCGGGTTGAAGGACACGCCAACGACGTGCTCGCTCGAGTGGCCGAGATCGACAACAGTCTGCGGGCCGAAAGCAGCGTTCGTCAGGTCACCGCCGGCGTCGTAAAAGTCGTAGCGGTAACTGATGCCCCATTGCGGGTGCACGAAGTAGGTCGTCTCAGCTGAGAGCGCGCGCTGGTCGGCGAATCCCTTCTCTGAGCTGACGTAGGCTTCGCCCTTGAAGATGAAGTCGCGACTGCGCCAGTCGACGTCGAGACCGGCAAACTCGTAGTCGCGGGTACTGTTGAACGATGGTGGGAACGGCGACTGAAGCAAGCCGAAGTTGGTCAGCGGACTGTTCGTTGCTTGACGGGTGCCTCGACCAGCGTTTGCCGCCACGGTCAAGCCTAGGTCGCCAAGGACGTAGCCAACGCGACCACCATACGTGGCGTCACTGGCATTGTCGGATTCACCGCCGAGGTAGACGTCGTACTCCACCCAGTTCGTGTTGCCTACGGCGAGCTTGCCAGTGGCTTTCACGCCGCGCAGGTATTGAGGGAAGAGCTGATTCGACAAGAACACCCGACTGGACAGCGGGTTCGCGGCAATCGTTCGCGCCGGAATGAAATACTCACGGTTGGTCGTTCCGTGCGGCGAACCAACGACACCACCCTGTAGGTGGAAGGCATCGGCTGGGCGCCACTCGCCGTAGATCCGCGAAACGAACAGGTTTTCGACCGTAGCAGTGTCCGCTGTGAACGACGGGTCACCGGCAGTGGCCGTCGCCGGGTTGTCGAGAAGACCACCGTTGAAGGTGTAGAAGCCAGGTGACGCAAACAGCGACCACTCGTCATCTAGGTCGGCCTTGATGAACAACTCAATGAGCGACACGAGGTGACCGGTGTCGCTGCCGTTCTCGCCCTCGATGTGAGTGAACAACGAAGTGACGTGACCACCGAAGTCGAGGTTCCTCGCAGAGAACGCCTGAACAAGTGCACGATCGCCGAAGCGGTCGGAGTGGTCGACTTGCATGTCCTCAATTTCGTCGATGCGCTCGCGGAGAGCCTTCAGCTCCTCCGCGACATTTTGAGCGGCCGCGAACGGAGCGAACACCGTGGCAGCAGCCAACAGAAGAGGAAACTTGGTCATGGGGTCGCTTTTTCTCGGGAAACGATGCTTAGGGCAGCACACACCAACCTCTCTCGGTGAGTGCTGCGTTCTGCATCGTCGCGATGCCATGGCGGCTTGAGCAAAATGCCGCTTGACCGAATCTAGAGTGCGATCAGATCACACTTAGAGGATCCCGATCCCCCTTTGCGACACGCACTTGCAGCCCCTTGCCGAACTCCGAGGTCAGCCTCTTACCGAGCACAGTTAAGAATCCCCGCTCTGTATTCGTGTGACCAGCAAGCACAACGGCAACCCCATCGGCAACCGCCGCGAGCACGTCGTGGTGCGACATCTCCCCGGTCACGTAAACGTCGGCGCCAGTGCCGCGCAACACGCCACTGCCTGCCCCAGCCGCGACGGCAATCGAGCGCACCTTGGTCGACATCCCGGCGGGCTTCGCGACCTGCAGATGCTTGACGCCATACAGCTTCTTCAACCGCTCGAGCAACGTGCGGAACGCCAACGGCTTGGCCAACTCCGCGACGCGCCCATACTCGCCGTCGCCACACGGGCGTAGCGACTCCGGTGCGTCTTCACCGAGCGCACCTTCAATCAACCAGTCTGCCAAGCCACCGGCCGACGCATCGAGCGCGGTGTGCGGCGAGTAGACGACGAAGCCGGCCGCGAGCGCCGCAAGAATGCGGCGCTGGGTTGGGTCGTGCGCATCGAGCCGCGCGAGTGGCTTGAAGATCGGCGGGTGGTATGAAACCACGAGGTCCGCACCAAACGCCTTCGCCTCTTCGATCACCGCTTCGGTCAGATCGATCGTCAGCATGCACTTGCTGACCGTCTTTGCGTCACCGTTTGGGCGCAGTAGAACCCCCACGTTGTCCCAATCCGCCGCCAACTCTAGCGGGGCAATCTCGTGAAGGATGTCGAGAACGTCGTCGAGGGTCGGAGCGGACATGGTCGCAGATTTCGCCGACTAGGAAGCGCCGGCGCTGATGATGGTCAAACGATCGGGGTGCAAGTGCTTGTGCGCCACTTCGCGGATTTGCTCAGTGGTGACCGACTCGATCAGGTCGGGGTAGCGCGCGATGAAGTCGAAGCCGAGATCAAAGCGACGCGCGCGAATGGCATACGCTGCCAGGTTGCTGTTGCGCTCGAGGGCGAACACGAAGCTACCGGTGAGGTAGTCCTTCACGTCTTGCAGCTCGGTGTCACTCGGAACCGTTTCGCGGATCGTGCGGATCTCCTTGAGGAAGCCATCCACAGCCTTTTCGCGGTTCTCGGCCGACGTGCCAATGTAGGCAGTGAACGTGCCCGGCTCTTCGCCGGAGCTGCCAGCAATACCAGCCGACACCGAGTAGCACAGTCCCAGCTCGTCGCGCAGTTTGCGCGAGCAGCGAGAGGTGAAGCCGGGCCCCGTGCCGAGGATGTGGTCCATGACCGACAGGCGGTAGAAGTCCGGGTCGTTGCGACGCACGCCCAGGTGGCCCAAGAACACGTGCACTTGCTCGCGCGGCATGGGCAGATGCACATTGCAGCCAGCTTTCTGCAGCGAAACCAACGGCAGCGGCGCGTGGTCCTGCGACTTACCGCGGAATCCACCCCAGGTCTTCTCAAGGCGATCGAGCATGTCCTCGAGCTCGAACGGGCCGGAAGCAGCGATGTAGCCATTGCCGGGCCGGAACCGCGCCTTGTGAAAGTCGCGCAGATGCTTCGGCTTGATCGCTCCGACTTCTTCCACAGTGCCCTGAGAAGGTCGACCCAGCGGATGATCGCCGTAGATCTCCTTGCGGAACCGACGTGCGGCAACGGTGCGCGGATCGTCTGCCTCTGCCTGGATCTCGCTGATGACCTCGTTTTGCACGCGGCGCACTTCGCGAGCGGGGAAGCTCGGTTCGAGCACCATCTCGCGCAACAACGCCGTCGCCTTCTTTTGCGATGTGGCTGGGCACATGACGACGCCGCCACGATGGTTGCCGTCCATCATCGCGCCGAGGTTCTCGGCCGCCGATGAGAGCCCGAGCGAATCGTGCTTTGACGTGCCTTCATCCAGACACTCGCCAACCATGTTGACGACTCCTGGCCGGGTCGGGTCTTCGTCGGCCATGCGCACGTCAATCGACGCGACGCAGGCATACGTTTGCACGCCGGGGTTGTGAACGGCAAGCAACGTCAAGCCGCTCTTCAGCTTGCGTTCGCCAATGGACAAACTAATGGTTGGCTTGCTCACGACTTCTTGCGCCCTGGGTTGCTCTTCTTGCCAGCGCGCTTCTTCGCGGCTGACTTACTAGCCGCCTTCTTGGCGACTGGTTTCCTCTTGGTAACGACCTTCTT
>JBNMND010000046.1:0-25079 GCA_051274975.1 Planctomycetota bacterium
AAGCACGCGCGAGTGACGGGCGTGATGGCAAGCCCGGCTTTCGCGGTCGCGGTGTCGGCCGTTCGCAGATGGTTGCCGGTTGGGCTGTCGGTGGCCAACCCGAACACTTGCCCCAAGGCCTGGCCATTAAGTTGCGCAAAGGCAGCGACCTGATCTTGCAGAGTCATTTGCACCCGACTGGCCGCAAGACGGAAGAGCAGACTACGATCGGCCTCTACTTCGCGAAGCAACCGCCGAAGCGTTCGGTGGTGTCGGTGCAGCTGCCGCCGTTCTTTGGCTTTTTTGCTGGGCTCGATATTTCAGCTGGCGACGCCGACTTCCGATTGCAGGATTCATTCGAGCTACCGTGCGACGTCGACGCGGTCACGATCGGCGGCCACGCGCACTTGCTGTGCCGGTCGATGCGCATGCATGCGGTGTTGCCCGATGGCAAAGAGGTTCCGCTGGTGCATATCCCCGAGTGGGATTTCGATTGGCAGAATCGCTACACGTTTGCCCAGTCGGTTCGGCTGCCAGCTGGTTCGGTCATTCATGCCGATCTTCGCTATGACAACAGCAAGGCCAACCCCGACAACCCCAACGTGCCGCCGCGACGCGTGCGCTGGGGGCGCGAGACCAGTGACGAAATGGGCAGTGTGACGTTGTTGGTGACTCCCAAAGACCAAGACGACCTGGCGTTGCTGAATCGAGCGATCCAAAAACAGCGTGGCAACGCCGCTACGACGCGCGTGAGAAACTCGGTCGTGAATCGGTTCGCCGGCTACGACAAGAACGGCGATGACAAGCTCAGTAAGGATGAGGTGCCGCGCCAATTGCGGCGCTTCTTCGATCGCCTGGACAAGAATGGCGATGGGGCACTGACATTGTCTGAAGCGAAGGGCCTAGGCGCGGTGACACGTCGTAGACGATGAAGAACCTGCGCTTCACCATGTTGATCGCCGCGCTCTCGCTCGCGGCTTGCTCGGCTCCAATCGGCCCCGTGCTTGCGGACTGCCAAGGCGCACAACACGCGCCGCTTGCCGTTGCCGGCGACGACGTGCACGTGATCATCTTCATCAGCCACGAGTGTCCGATCGCCAACGGCTACGCGCCGACCTTGCGCGAACTGCATGCGAGCTGGGCTAGCGATGCGCGCACAAAGTTGTTCTTGGTGCATGTCGATCCGGACTTCACCGCTGCGAGCGCGATGGCGCACGCCAAGGACTACGAGCTACCGGGCACGCTGCTGATGGATCCGGAGCAAACGCTCGCGAGCGAATGTGGTGCGACGATCACGCCTGAGGCAATCGTCGTCACGGCATCGGGCATTGCCTACCGCGGCCGCATCGACGATCAGTGGCGCAAGTTGGGCAGTCGGGCACCGCAGGCGAGCCAGCACGATCTGGCGGATGCCGTCGCCAATGTTCTCAAGGGCCAGGCGGTTGCGCAGCCGTTCGCGAAGGCGGTTGGCTGTTTGTTGCCGGAGCCGCGCCGCTAACGACGCCGCACTAACGCAGCATCGCTACGCCGATGCGCTACGCGTCGCGCTCGAGAATCGTCACTGTTTCAACGTGTTCCGTGTGCGGGAACAGATCGCACAGCCGCATCGCCGTGACGTGATACGTTGGCGTCAGCATCGCCAGGTCGCGTGCTAGCGACACTTGCGAACACGACACCAGCATCACGCGCTTTACGCCGCTTTTGATGATGGCGCGCACGCCGATCTCCTGCAAACCAGCGCGCGGCGGGTCGACGACCATGACATCGCATTTCGGCAATGGCATCGTGCCGAACGCGTGTTCGAGCACTTCGGCATTGTCGAAGCCGTTGCGGCTCAGGTTGGCGCGCGCATCGGCGCAAGCCGGTGGTGAGCACTCGATCAGCGAGACGTGCTTGGCGCCATCCCGCAGCATGCGCAGCGTGAAGGTTCCGACTCCGCCGTAGCCGTCGACGATCGTCTTGCCCTGGACGTCACCCAGCATTTTCATCGCCGGCTTGAACAGCACGACATCGGCATGGCGATTGAGTTGATAGAAGCTGCCGAAGCCTGCCTGAATGCGTAGGTCGCCAACGCGGTCGTGATGCCACGGATCGCCGTGAACGGTGATCGTGCGCTCGCCAAGCAAGAAGTTGCCGGGGGTCTCATTGATGTTGAGCACGACCCCGACCAACTTGACCGCACGGCCCTGGTCATCGCGCAGATCCCGCGCAGCCTCACCGAGGTCCTTCATGATCTTGTCGCGGCCAACGAAGCGGCTGGTTGTCGCGATCAAGCCGATGACCAGTTCGTTGGTGCCCGGCATGATGCGCGCCCGGATCGCGCGCAAGACACCTTCGCCGGTCTCTTCGTTGTAGGCTGCGATCTTGGCGTTAATGATGACCTTGGTCGCGCGCACCCCAAACTCGGTCAGCGCCTTGTGTTGGATTCGACAGTCGGTGATTTCTTCGACGATATGGGTGCCGCGCTGGTAGATGCCGAGCGTGACGGTCCGGCCCTTGGGCTGAATGGGATAGAGGATCGAGGTTCGATCGTGCCGCGGTGTGCGCGGTGGCAGCGTGGTATCGGGCTCGATATCGCCGAGGTAGGGGGCCAGTAACTCGCGAGTGCGCGCGAGTTTGCCGTCGATTTGGTCGGCAATGGGTTGGTCGAGCAGGGAGCAGCCCCCGCACAGGCCAAAGTGGGAGCAGTGTTGAATGTCCGTCGTCACGTGTGCGGCCACCCTACGCGGATTACCCCATTGTCGGAATAGTTGTCCGTGGGGGGCGAAGCCGGCACCTGCTTCGCCTCGTCTTGTGCGGGGCTCGCGCGGCAGCCATTGGAGGGCGAAGCCGGCACCTGCTTCACCCGCCGCTCTCCCTGGTAAGCTTGATGACTATGCAACCCCCCGAGAATGGCTCTGACCCGAACGGACTGGCTCCGGAGGGAACGCCCGATTGGGAGGCCTTCTACAGGGATTACCGCAAGCCTGGCTACATCGAAGGTTTCGAGATCACCACCAAGCTTGGTGGCGGCATGTTCGGGTTGGTGTTCCGCGCGCGCCGAATGTCCATTGGCAAGGACTATGCGATCAAGTTCTTGAAGGTCGATGACGGCGAAGTTCGCCGCGCGGTGCTATCGGAGTTGGAACAGGTCAAATACTTCGCCCAGATCGACCATCCGAACCTGGTGTCGATCGAGGACCGCGGCGAGGTCCACGGCATCCCATACCTGGTGATGGCGTTCGCCGGCACCGAAACGCTGCGCGGCAAGATGACGGCCAGTGGCATCGGCGAAGGCGAAGTGCCGAAGGGGGCCGAGAAAGAGGAGCTGGTACGCGGCTTCATGCAGAGTTGCCGCGGCTTGCACGCTCTGCACGAACGTTCGTTGGTGCACTTTGATATCAAGCCGGCCAACGTCTTCATCAAGGGCGGCGTCGCCCGACTCGGCGACTATGGCTTGTCCAAGTTGGTCACGCATTCGCGCGGCAGCCTGTCGATGGGGCGCGGAACGCCCTACTACATGGCGCCCGAGATGCTGCAGCGGCGCGGTGACGTCCGCAGCGACATCTACTCGCTCGGCGTGATGCTTTACGAGATCCTGTGCGGCAAGGTGCCGTTCACGGGCGATAGCGAGTGGGAAGTGCTGCGCAAGCACGAGACCGCACGGCCGGAGTTGCCGGCACACTTGACGCCGGTGGAACGAGCCGTGTTGACGCGGTGCTTGGCCAAGGACCCGGAAGCACGCTTCCAAACGGTTGAGCAATTGCTCGGAGCGTTTGGCCCGTTGTCGCGACTCGATGGCATGCCGGTTGTGGCTGCTGCCATGCCGCGCCCAGCGGCGTTGGCCCAGTATCCGCCATTGCCGTCATGCGTGCCGCCGCCGCTGCCGGGGCAACTGTCTAATCGGGTCGCTGCAGTTCCTTCTACAGCGTCTTCTTCTGGGGCGCCGCCACTAGTCGTGAACCCCGCTGCGCCGCCGCCGCCGCCACCGCGGCGCCGCGCCGCGCAACGCTCTCGTCGCGCTGGGGCCGGTTCTGGCAGTAGGTTCGGCGTGCTGGCTGCGCTGTGCGTGCTGGCGGTAGGCCTCTTCATGTATATCTCCGCTGGTGGCTCGCGGCAGGTGAGCTTTAGCACCATCGAGACCTACAATCCGACGCCGGTGCCGATGCCCGAGCCGCGCACGTTGCAGGAGGCCGCCAACCAGCAAGCAGCCAAGGCGCTCGCCAACGGTCGCCGCGCCGCGGAACGCAATCGACCGCAGAATCTGCGCGAAGTGGACTTCGATCTCGTCGAGATTCCCGATGACTTCTCGGCCTACCTGGAAGTGCTCGGCCCGTTGGCCAAGTCGCCACGATTCGTTCCGGCTCTCGCCGTCCGTGTGGAGCGTCTCGGCCGACCGGCGATGGTTGCCGCTGTCGCGCGGCTACAAGAACTCAACTACGAAGATGGCATGGAGTGCCAGATGGCAGCCAACCTTCAACTGTTGCTCGCACAGATGACCGGCGTCAAGACCTTGGTTGTCAGCGTGACTGGGGTGCAGCCGAGCGCCCGTGAGATCTGCATGTTCCACGCCGTCGCTAATGGTTGGCGCGTGATCGCCGAGAGCTATGCCACGACCGAGCAGCAATATGGTGAATTGTTGGCTGGATCTCACTCCGTAGGTATCTCCGTGGAGGCGACTTCGCCACGATGATCCCATGGTTGGCGGTATCCCGTTCCGTGAGTTCCTGATCGTTCACGCTGCGCCGATCGAAGGCCATGGCCTCGAAGACCTCGGTGTGCAGTCCATTGGTGTTGGCAAGGTCGCGTCGGCCGTGCGTTGTGCGGAGCTGATTCGCACTCGTGAGAACGTGCGTGCCGTGTTGTTGTTTGGCGTTGCCGGCGCGTTCCCAAGTCGGCACCGCGACAGCGAGGCAGCCGTTGGCATCTCGGACCTCGCCATCGTCAGTCACGACCAGCTCGGCGACGAAGGCGTCGCGACACCGGATGGCTTCTTGGACCTCGGCGCGATGCAGCTCGGCGATTGCGGTCCTTTCATCGCGGACCCGAGGATGGCGCGCGACGCGGTAGAACGGTTGGCGGCGCCGCTGGTGCACGGTGTGACGGTCAGTTCTTGCAGCGGCACCGAGACTGCGTCGGAGACCATGCGGCAACGTTCGGGCGCGGACATAGAGACAATGGAAGGTGCCGCGGTCGCGTTCGTTTGCCGGCAACTCGAGATGCCGATGCTGCACCTGCGCGCGATCAGCAACTGGACTGGCGATCGCGATCGCGGCGAATGGGATCTCGTCGCCGCTATCGATGTTGTGCAAACTGCGGTGCGGGGGTTGATGCAGCCATGAAGCGGTGCGTGACCGGATTGCTGTGGGGCTTACTCACTGCCAACGGAGGCGCCGTGGGAATACGCGGCGAGTGCCTTCACTGCCAAACTGGTGCTAAGGAGGGGTTACCCGCAGCCGAGTGAACTGGCCGTCTTCGGCCAGGCCAGACCGCGGAAGGTCGGCCAGACGCGTGCCAATAGGTTTGGCCTATTCGACTTTGGGGGCAACGTTGCGGAGTGGTGACTCGACTACGCAACCAAGGGCGAGGGACCACTCATCAAGACCAGCGCGGGTTGCAATATCGACCCCGTTAGTCTCGATGGGGACTACGCCGTGTATCGAGGTGGCGCATACAACTCGCCTAGCAAGGACTGTCGTGCTGCGGCGCGCGCCGCGTGGCCCAAGGATCAAACTTCGGAAACGATCGGCTTCCGCCCGGTGCTCGTGCGGCGCTGACGGCGTAGTAGCCACCAGCCTGATCCGCACATCAAGAACACGAGCGAGTGAGGCACGC
Source organism: Planctomycetota bacterium (assembly GCA_051274975.1). Classification (GTDB taxonomy): domain Bacteria; phylum Planctomycetota; class UBA1135; order UBA1135; family UBA2386. The sequence continues at coordinate 5,794 of JBNMND010000046.1, forward strand.
CGACGACCCATGCACGTTCGGCATCCTTGACGATGTCTGGGATGCGGTCATCGCGGGCATCGATGGACAAGAATCAGAAGCCGAGGTTCTGCCAGAAGGTCTCGGCGTCGCACGGTTGCGATGGCTTGAGGAACGTCGCGCCGAAGTCGAACGCGTCGGGCTCGCGCGCGGCATCCATGGACTGGTGCACGATGCGCGCCAGTATCACCGAGCCATCACTGGGCCAGCGCACGCGCCAGTAAACGGCGTCGAGGCCGTTGTCGACGCGCTGCTCGAACTCGACGCCCACCGAAGTGTAGCGGAAGGCGAATGGCCACTAGCCGAGGAGCATCAGGGAAGCACGCACAACGTGCGTTCTGCAAAGCGTCGACGCCGCAAGGTTGGTTACTTGTAGGCGATCGAGTGGGTCTCAACCTTGCCGTCGATGTCGAAGCTGAACCACAGCTTGCTGCCAGCCGGGATCGGGCTCGGCACGTCAAGGTGACCGTGCAGCGTTGCCGTGCCTTCGAGGTCGAGCATGGCCTTTGCTGAGCCTACTCCGCTCTCGATGCCGATCCATCCGCGCGTCGTCGCGATGCGATCCGCAGCGGATGCGAACTCGATCTCGACCGCGCCTTCTTCACCGGCGTGCATGTCGCCCATTTGCGTGATCGAGAACTCGCGACCGTGCGCCTTCATCTTGCCGAGCGGGTGGTGTTCGCCGTGGCCGCCTTCGCCGGCGCCTTCGTCATGCCCGGCCTCTTCGTGGCCCTTGTCACCGTCCTTACCATCATCATGCTTGGCTTCCTGTTGATCATCTTCGCCATGACCTTTGTCGTTGTTGTGGTCTTCCTTGGCGCCACAGGCGACCAGGAACAAAACGGGGAGAGACAACAGTAGGCGCTTCATCATGACAGGTTCTCGAGGGGTTCGGGTGGCATCGGCAATGGCCGATTGCGGAACAGTAGGTAGAAGCCGGCCGGAACAACGACCAGATTTAGGAATGTAGACGACAACAGGCCGCCAAGCACGACGACAGACAGCGGTGCGAGGATCTCGCTGCCGGGTTGGCCCGCGGCGAACACGATCGGCAGCAATCCGAGTGCGGCCGTTAGTGCCGTCATCAGGATCGGCACGAGACGGTCGAGCGAGCCTTCGAGCACCGTTTCTTCGAGGTTCTTGCCTTCAGCAATCAGGTCGAAGTAGTGGCGCACGAGTAAGATGCCGTTGCGCACCGCGATGCCGAACAGGGTGATGAACCCGACCATGCTGGCGATCGAGATGACCGGCGCTTCGTAGCGTTCGCCACTGACGCCGATCAAGGCCATCGTGTTTGCGACGAAACCGGGACCTTCGGTCAGATAGATCGCGACGATGCCGCCAATCAGCGATAGCGGCAGGTTGACCATTACCAGGATGGCGGCCTTCAGCGAACCGACCGCCGCGTGCACCAGCATCAACATGATCAACACGACGAATGCGCCCATGATCATGATCGTGCGGCTGGCCGATTGCTGGGCTTCAAATTGGCCGCCGACGTTCAGTTCGCAACCGGCGGCGGTGACGATTGGGTCGGCGGCGGCGCGCACCGCTTCGGCAACCTGGCCGAGGTTGTAGCCCTCTTTGACATTGCACGAGACGACTGCTTTGCGGCGGCCGTCTTCGCGTGCGATCAGGTTGGAGGAACGTTCGAGTGAGATGTCGGCGACATCCCGAAGGCGAACCATCGCGCCGTCCATGCCTCGCAGGATGAGGCGTTCGACGCTCTTGAGGTTGCGGCGTTCGTCAGGATGCAGGCGCACTGTCAGGCCGATGCGTCGTTGCCCGTCGAGCACGTCGGTGATGTGCGTGCCGGCGAGTGCTGTTTGCACTTGCTCGGCGGCGTCGGCCGGCGATAGACCGGCGGCGGCCAGCGCTTCCTGGTCGTAGCGGATCGGTAGCGACGTGATCATCACCTCGCGGTTGGCATTGACGTCACGGGTGCCTGGCACGGCACGCATGGCGACTTCCAGACGTTTGGCTAGATCGCGGAGCACGGCAAGGTCATCGCCCTTCGCGGAAACCGCGATGGCCGCCGGCGTGCCGGACAACACGTGCGATAGGCGGTGCTCGATTGGTTGGCCGATGCTCGTGCTGATGCCTGGCACACTCGCTAGCACGGCATCGATCGCGCGTCGCACGTCGCTGCGTTCGTGGCCTGGAAGGATCGAGACCTCGACTTCTGAGTTGCTGACCGGTTCGGCGTGTTCGTCCCGTTCGGCGCGGCCGGTACGTCGCACCACGGCGCGCACTCCAGGCAGCATGGTCATCTGTTTTTCAATCCCGATGGCCATGCGGTTGCTCTCTTCGAGCGATGTGCCTGGCGGCGCATTCAAGAACACGGTGAACGTGCCTTCGTTGAACGTCGGTAGGAAGCTTGAACCGAAAGTCGATGCCAGCGTCAACGCGGAGACGGTGAGCAGCGCGGATGCCGCGAGCATCATGCGGCCGCGGTGCATCGCCCACTTCAGGGTGGGTTGGTAGCGCGCCTTGATCCAACGCACCAGGAAGCCGTCGCTGTGTTTGCCGGTGTGGCGAACCTTGGCCAACAAGTAGCGGCACAGCACGGGTGTCACGGTTAGTGCGGTCACCAGCGATGCCAATGTCGCGACGATGTAGGCGATGCCTAGCGGTCGGAAGAAGCGCCCTTCGAGTCCCTGCAGGAACAGCAGCGGCACGAACACCATGACGATGATCACAGTCGCAAATACGACCGAACTTCGGATCTCGTTACTCGCCGCGAACGTGACCACGATGATCGGCCGGCGTTCGGATTCGGGTAACGCGGCGTTTTCACGGATGCGCCGGAACACGTTCTCGACATCGATGATCGCATCGTCGACCAGCTCACCGATCGCAACGGCGAGGCCGCCGAGCGTCATCACGTTGATCGACATGCCCGCTGCCCACAACACTACGAGCGCGACCCCGAGACTGAGCGGCAGCGCCGTCAGCGTGATCAGCGTGGTGCGCACATCGAGCAAGAACAGGATCAGGATGATCGCGACGAAGATGGCCGCATCACGCAGCACCAGCAGCAGGTTGTTGACCGACAGTTGGATGAAGTCCGCCTGGCGCATGACGCTTGGGTTGACCTTCATGCCTTCCGGCATGGTCTTCATCGCGGTTGCGAGTTGCGCGTCGATGGCTTCCGTTAGCGCGAGGGTGTTGGTTCCGGGTGACTTTTGTACTGACAGCACGACGGCGCTCATGCCGCCTTCGGCCGCGGTGCCGCGTGGTGGGGTTGGGCCAAGCACGACGTCAGCGACGTGACCGATGGTGATGGCGTGGCCGTCGACCTTCTTCAGCACCGTTCCCCGGATGTCCGCGACGGAGCGTACGCGGCCGGTTTGGCGCACGGGTAGTTCGAGTCCGTTGACGTTAGTTAAGTAGCCGGCGCCGGCCGTGGTGTGCGCCTTCTCCGCAGCGGCCACGACGTCTCGAAGGGTCAGGTCGTAGAGCTGCAGGTCATTCTGGCGAACTTGCACCTGGTACTCCGCCAAGGCACCGCCGATCGGTACGACTTGCGCTACACCCGGCACCGCCATCAGCTGGTTGCGCAGGTCGAACTCCGCGTAACTGCGCAGTTCCATTGGCGTGTTCTTGCCCTCTGGCGACGACACCGACAGCAACATGATCTCGCCCGTGATCGACGTGATTGGCGTGATCTCGGCGTGCACATCGGGCGGCAGCAGGTCGCGCGTCGCGCTGAGCTTCTCATTGACGAGGGTACGGGCGCGGTAGATGTCCTGACCCCATTCGAACTCGACCCAGATCAGCGATAGACCGATGGCGCTGGCGCTGCGCACACGGCGCACTGCCGGCAAGCCGCGCACGGCAGTCTCTAGCGGCAGCGTGACGTTCTGTTCGACTTCGTCGGCGGCGAGTCCGGGACTCTCCGTCAGCAACACGACCGTTGGCGCGTTGAGTTCGGGGAACACGTCGACCGGCATGTGCGGCGTCAGGTAGGCGCCGGCGCCAATGACGAGCAACGCCATGACCAGGACCACGAAGGGTCGCTGCAATGAGAATGCGATGAGGCTGCGAAACACTATTCGTGGTCCTCACCGTCTGCGTGCCAGGTGCCGTCGGCGTGGAAGTGGCCGCCCTTGGCCATGGTGTCCGAGCTGGCGAGCACCAATTCAAACGCGCCAGCCGCGACGATCTCATCGCCATCCTTGACGCCGCTGAGAACCTCGATCCACTGGCCGTTGTCGCGACCGAAATCGCCGACGATGCGAATCACCTTATCCTTGTTCTTGGGGTCGCGTCGGAAGAAGACGCGGTGGAGTCCGTCGGGCAGCACGCATGACTTCGGAATCGCGAGTTCACGACTCTTGCTGGTCGCGGTGACGACCTCGACGAACACGGCCATGCCGGGGCGGACGAACTGCAGTTCCTTGTCGGTTGGCATCGCGAACACGTCGAGTGTGCGGGTGCGAGCATCGCCGGATGGACCTAGCAGGATGGTTGCCGCGACGCGCGCGCTGGTGGTGATCTTGCCAACGGGCACGACCGTCGCTTGCAGCCCGTCACGCAGATCACCGAGGTCACTTTGCAGGGCGCGGGCGTGGCAGCGAACCTTGCTTGGATCGACAGTGTGCAGCACGGCGCCGTGGCGGTCGACGAGGTCGCCATTGGCGGTTTCGATTTGGTCGACGACGCCAGTCTGCGTGGCCCGTACTTCGACGACTGCCAGCGTACGCCAACCGACCTTACCCGCTGTCGTCGCGGCGAGTGTGGCCTTGTCGACGTTGAGCGTCGCGGCGGCGCCTGAGAGCAATAGGTCGATCTGCTCCCGCTGCGACGCGAGCTGCGCGGTCAGTTCTTTGATGCGCGTCTGGGTAACGGTGTGCTTCTCGGAGGCTTCGGCAATCTGGGCCGACAGTTTCGCTTGATCGACCCGGGCATTGGCGAGCTTCTCGCCTTGCCCGCCGACCTTTGCTTCGGCGCGTTGCAGGCTTTCGACGTAGCTCGTCGTGACCTGGTGCGCCTCGACCAAACTGCGCTCGTGCTCTCCGCACGCCGCGGCCAATGGGCTCATGGATTCGAGCTGCGCCTCGGTGACCGTCAACGTGTTGGTGACGCTGCCGAGTTCGCGTTGCAGGTCGCGCCACTCATGTGAGTCGAGCGTGTAAAGCAGGTCGCCTGCCTTGACCTTCTGTAGCGGATCGACCTTTAGCGACACGCGACCGGCCAGCGGCGCGCGGTAGTGCTGCGTTGCCGATGGCAGCAGTTCTACTTGCGCGGGCAAGCGCAGGGTTGCCGTCACATGGCGGCGTTCGACTTTGGTGAACTCGATGCCGAGGTTCTTGCGAACGGCTTGTGGAATGTCGATGCGGTTGGTCGGTGTGTCGCTCGCTGGCTCGGTTCTGTCTTTGGGGGTTTGCTCGCCCGTCCCGCAGCTGGTCATGCACAGGCACAACACAACACCGGACAACAGGGCGCTCAGCGAGCGCGGTTCGTAGTGGCGGTTCATCGATTGTCTCCGGTGCTCATCGCGGGCGTTTGCGATTGTGGGTCGGTCAGCAGGGTGTTGATGGTGATCGTGGCGCGAGCGGCCGTTGCGTCGGCGGCGATCGCCTGCATCTGCACGTTGTGGGCGCGCAGCAGAGCGTCGAGCATCAGCATGGGGTCGAGTTGCCCGGCCGATGCGAGGTTGCGGCTGTCTTCAATTTGTTGGTTGGCGGAACCGATCAGCTCGCGGAACTGTGTGGCTTGCTTTTCGGAGGCCGCATGACGCACTTCGGCGATCGCGAGTTCCTGCAGCAATTGTTCGAGTGCTGCGCGCAACGCTTCTGCGGTCAATTCCCGTTGTGCCGTTGCCTGCGCAATTGCCGGGTCGTTGCCGGTGAAAATCGGTAGCGGCAGGTTGAGGCCGATGCCTGGTCGTGGCTGGGCGTCTTCTTCTTGCCAGATCGGGCCAAGTTGCAGGTCTGGCCACTGCTTGCGCACTTGCAGGTGCAGATTGGCCTCAGCGGTAAGGTGTTCGAGTTGCTGGGAAATCAGGCCAGGGCTGTTCGGTAGTGCTGATCGTCGGGCTTTGGCGTCCGCCACGAACGGGCGGATGTTCATGTCTCCTTGAAGCTCGATTACTGCATCCGGATGCAGCCCGATGCGTCGCAGCACCTCGAGGCGCGCCGCCTGTTCATTGGCGATCGCCATGTCGCGTTGGGCAGTCTGTTGGCGATGCTCAAGAGTGAACACCCGTGCGCCGGGACGGGTCAGGCCGCCGGTGTCGACAAGTGCTTGGGCGATCTCCGCGAGTTGTTCGAGGTTGCCGCAGGTTTGCGTGAACAGCGATACGCGTTGTTGCGAGGCGCTCCAGTCGACCCATGCCTCATCGACGTCGTTAGCGACGCGTTGCTCGATTGCCCACGCGCTGATCAGTGCTTCGTCGTTGCGTCGATCGGCGAGTTCGCGCTGTTTTTGGAGGCGGCCATTGATCGGGATGGTGAAACCTAGCTGCACCTGAGCGACCCAATCGTGTGGAACGGTTTCGAGGATGCGTTGCAGTTGGGTCTGCAATTGCGGGTCGGCCCAGGCGCCCGCGTGGTCGCGTTGGGCCCCGGCAACTCCGGCGCGTCGACGTGCGAGCCGCGCGTCGGGGTGGAACATCTTGGCGAGCTCCCGCGCGCCTGAGCGTCGCATCCCGTCGCTCATTTTGGCGGTGGGCGTACGCAGTTGGAAGTCACGAAGATGCTGGTCGAGGTCGACCGGCATCGGTGTGTACGAGTGGCAACCTGCAAGGCAGGCTGCGAGCAAAGATAGAAACGGCAATCGGGGATGCATGAACAAGTCGACACGGAGTTCGCGTGGATGCTGCGACGCGTACACGCGTCGAGCGATATGCGCACGTTGGTGCGCGAGCGAACGGGTCGACTTAGATCAGCAACAGAGTCGTACTATGCAGCGCCAAGAACGCTCGAGGTCGCGGCGGTCCGGTTGCCGGGGGCGCGAGCAGGTGCTTGGTCGTGCTTAGCCACGGCTGCTGGCCGGCGGTGACGTTCGGCAGTTCGAACGCCAACCACAACGGCACGTGCACGCTGTCCGGTTCTTGCTCCGGCCCGACTTCTACTAGCAGGTCGGTGTGGCTGCACGAGTCGTGCGGGTCACTGCTTTTGTCATGTGGGCCACCGTCATGTGGGAGGCCATCGTGGTCGTGATGCGCGTCATCATGGCTGTGGCCATGGTGATGGCCGCAATCGCAGGTCGGCACGTGGCCGTCACCTGTGTGGCCGTCACCTGCGTGGCTGTCACCCGCATGGAGTGTGCCCTGCGCGTGATTGACCTCGAGATGCGCGTCCCCGTCGTCGTGCCGGCAGATGACCCAATGACGGCTCATCGTTAGCGCAACCGCTACGATGCCGCACACCCACAGCAGTAGCTGTCGGTGCATCGCGGGCTTCGTGCGGGGTTGCTGAGTGCGCTTCACGGTTCGGACTGTGCCTACTGCGTTCGTCTTGGTCAAGGCGGCTAGGCCACCTCAGTTCGAAAGTTGCTGCTCGGTGCGGCGGCTCTCCGGGCTATCGGCACGAGGTCCGGTGGCAGTGGAGTCGCAAGGCCGCTAGTGCCCTCCGCCAGTCCGGGGCCGGGGGAGTTCGTCCTTCTTGCTCTCTTCGCCTTTGCCCTGCTCCATGCGGATCATGTCATAGAAGAGGGCTGCCTCTTCTTGGTCGATCGCTTCGTCGTGGTTGCGGTCGTAGTGCAGCAGCATGATCATCGCGCGCTTCTTCGGCAGTTCGTCGCGTGACGCAAGGCCGTCGCCATCCTTGTCATAGGACATCGGGTCGCCAACCAGGTCGGTCATCCACTCACCGGCCCGCGAGGCACCGCCGCGCTTGCGGGTCATCTCGAGGGTGTAGTGCTGTTCGACCGGCATGCAGAACTTGCCGTTGTCGTCGCAGATTGTGTAGCGCACCGTCAGCCGCAGTTTCGCGCCGGGCTTGGGGGCTTGGAAATCGATGACGAACTCGCGCGGGTCGACATCGGTGTCGTGCTTGTACTTCGGTGTTTGGCCAACGACCGGCTCGAAGTCGTCGTCGTTCGGGGCATCGATCGAATACGACAAACCGCCGGCTGGGTTGTTCCAGTGTACCTGGTAGACGGGGTCCAGGTAGAAGCCTAGGTAGAGCTTGCCCTCGCCACCGCTCATTGCCTTGCCGTCGGCCTCGGCGAGCAGTTTGGCGAAGAAGGGCGGGGCGTCGTCCTTACTGCTCGCGTCTTCCGGCAGTTCTGGTGCGGTGTTCAAGATGGCCATGCGACCTGGCATCTTCACGGGCTTGACCAATCCGCGCGGTGCGCCCGCCTTCGGGAACACCAGCTTCATGTTGAGGTCAGCGACTTTGGTCGGGTTGTCGACTTTGCCGACCCTCTCTTCGAGGAACGAGCGCAGTGCCGCGGGGTCGTGCCAGAACTTGCGGTAGACGATCGTGCCTTCGGCATCGACGACGAACTCGGCGTTGGGTGCGGACTTCAGCGCCTTGACGATATCGCCGTCGAGCGAGTCGCTGACGATTGGGACCGTCGTGCCCAATCGCATCTTGGCGAGCGCTAGTTGCTTCAGCCGTTCTTCCTTGGTGAACGCGTCGATGACGCCGTTCGTGCCGGGGTGCACGATGGACTTGTAGATGATAAGGAACTGCACGCCCTTGTTCTTGTAGTCGCGGTAGATCGCCTCCAGACCGGGGACGTTGCGCAAGAACGGTACTCAAGTTAGGCAGCCGGTCACCAGCACTGTCAGCTTGCCGCGCGTGTCTTTGAGCGCGAACGGCTTGCCATCGGCGTGGAACCCAGCTGCGTCGGGCAGCATCTCGCCGGCCTTCGGTGAGCGGTTCTTAAAGCCCTTGTTCATCCGGTCGACGAACGATTGTTGGGCACATGCTGGAAGGCTCATCGTGACGGCGACCAGCAAGAGGGATAGACGGGACATATAGATCATCGTGATTGGCTCGCTGCGATGATAGCGACGCCGTAAACCTGGGGTCCCTAATTGGAGGTCCCATGCGCGTCCCGATGCTGTCGTTAGTTGTTTCTGTTCTCTCTTCGTTCTCCCTCGCGCAAGATGCGCCACAGGCTGCACCGCCCGTAATTCCTGGCGCCGACGGTTCCGTCGACGAAGGCGCCGTGGCTTTCTTCCTCGAGGAAGGCCTCGAGCGTTCGCAGGTGATGGACCATCTGAGCTGGCTGTGCGATGTCTACGGACCGCGCGTCACCGGGTCGCCGAACTTGCGTAAGGCGCAGTCGTGGTCGGCTGATCGCTTCACCAAGATGGGTATGGTTGCGACCAAGGAGGAGTGGGGGCCGTTTGGCCGTGGCTGGCGTTGCGATCACATCAACATGTCGGTTGTCGGCGACAACCCGTGGCCCGTCATTGCCTACGCGAAGGCCTGGTCAAGCGGTGTCACAGGCCGTGTCGAAACGGAAGTTGTGCACGCCGCGGCGATGACCGCGGACGAACTGAAGCGCACCAACCTCGAAGGCAAGATTGTATTGATCAGTGACATGCGCACTGTCAGCGAGCCGTTCGATGGTGTTTCCAAGCGCCACGATGTCACGAGCCTGTTGAAGCTTGCGGTGCAATTGCGAACCGAGGCGCAGAGTGGTGGTGATCGTGCCGCGCGTGCCCGCGCTCGCGATGGCTTCCGCAGCGGCTTCCAAAAGCGTCAGCAGATGTTGGCGATCGTGCAGTCGAAGAACCCTCTCGCGATCATCGACTGTGGTCGCAAGGGGCAATACGGAACGGTATTCACGACCAGCGCCAGCGCCATCAACCCGCCGGACACGCCGCGTCGCGAACGCATGAGCGCGCGCGATCCGAAGGCCAAGGTGATCCCGCAAGTGACGATCGCCGTCGAGCACTACAACCGCATGTGCCGCGTGCTTGCCAAGGGCTTGCCGATCAAGGTCGCATTGGAGTTGCGCGTGAAGTACTTCGAGAACGAAAGCGACTTCAATGTCGTTGCCGATCTTGCCGGTACCGACAAGGGTGAAGAACTAGCGATGATGGGCGCACACCTCGATAGCTGGCAGTCCGGCACGGGTGCGACCGATAACGGCGCCGGCAGTGCGGTCGTTCTTGAAGCGGCTCGCCTGATCAGTGCCTACTGCCAAAAGCAGGGCATCCGTCCGCGTCGCACCATTCGCGCCTGTCTGTGGAGTGGCGAAGAGCAGGGCTTGCTCGGTTCGCGCGCGTTCGTGCGTCAACACCTCGGTAGCCGAGAGGAGCCCAAGCCGGAAGCCTCGCGCGTCTCTGGCTACTTCAACCTCGACAACGGCACGGGTCAGATTCGCGGTGTATACCTGCAAGGCAACGAAGACATTGCGCGGGTGTTTCGCCCGTGGTTACTTCCGTTCCATGTGCATGGCGCAGCGACGCTGACGCTCGACAACACTGGCGGCACCGACCACCAGGCGTTCCATGGTGTTGGCATACCTGGCTTCCAATTCATCCAAGACGAAGTCAGCTACAACACTCGCACGCACCACTCCAACATGGACAACTGGGACCACGCGGTGGCCGATGATCTCAAGCAAGCTGCGGTGATCATGGCCACGTTTGTGTGGCAGACCGCGCAGCGTGACGCCATGTTGCCGCGCATCGCTCCGGCAGGTCGCTAGCCGATGCGAGCCGTTGCCCTACTAGGCCTGCTGCTGCTCGGTGCCTGTCGTATAGGTGGCGAGCCGTTGCCGATCTCCGGCCAGGCGCCGGAGGTCATCGCCGTCTGGCCGATGGCAATCGGCGCCGAGCCACCGGAGTCCGATCTGTGGTTTGCTGGGTTGACAAGCGCATTGTTGCGACGCGGCTACCGCGTCCTCCCGCCCGGCATCACCGCCGAATTGCTGCGCACATCAGATATCGCAGCGAGTGCGAACAACCTTGAAGGCTTCGGTCGAGCCTTGCGCGCCGACGCCGTTTTGCGCCTCGAAGTGCGCCGCTTCGACGCCGAGGGATCATCCGGCCTCCAACACGCCGAGTGGGACCTCAAGTGGCGGCTGTTGTCGACGCGCGGCTACGGCGAGCAATGGGCCTTCGCCCATCACGGTCACTACCACCAAGCCGACCACTCGACCTTCGATCCGGGACGCAGCCTGGACGAACATAGCGAGCCACGCGACATCGTGCCGATCGGCGGCGCCCGTTCGCCAAGCTTCCGCAACGCCGCAGGTTTGATGGCCAACCTCAACAACCTAGCCGCCTCGTACCTGCCCAAGAGGTAGACCCCCCGCGCTGGCGCTTCGCTGCTAGCGGGCCATCCAGTTGGCTTGCTGTTCGGCGCCGGTGCCTTGGTAGTCGGGTGTTAAGCGCTCCTTTAGGAACAGACGGTAGAGGGCTTGCACGATCTCGTGGAGCGCGAGCCAGTTGGCCGCGCGGTCGGCGGTGCGGTCCATTTCGGATTCGCACTCTTCGGCGTCATCGGGCAGCTTGACGCCGCCGAGGGTTAGCGATGGCGCGTCGATCGTAGCGGTCCATTGGCGTTCGCCTTCGGCGATCAGCAGGCGCGCCTTGCGTAGGCGGTGGCCTTGGCGCAGCGCGGTGCGGGCTTCTTGGGTGCGCGTTGGCAAGCCGCGACGCAGCGTTTGCTCGGTCTCGTCTTCGGTGAGCGCGGCGAACGTTAGGAAGTCATCGATCGCGATGCCGACGATGCGGCCGCCGGTCAGCGTGAACTCACCGCCTTCGGTCTCCCACTTGAACCACATCCAGGTGAGGAACTCTTCGCCTAGGAAACCGTGGGTTTCGACGCCTTGGTTGGCCTGACTCATTGTTGCTCCTCCATCGTTGCTTCTGCCGGTGACTCAGCCGCGTCATCCGTCGACGTCACCTCAGGCGTGTCGTCTGTGGTTACAGCGACGTTTGATTCTTCCGGTGGCTCGTCGATCTCGAAGGGGGGCGGCTCATCGTGAGAGTCGTCGTGCGAGGCGTCGTGCGAGGCGTCGTGCGAGGCGTCGCTCGCGGGCTTTTCGCGAGCTGGTTGCTTGGCCTTTGGCTTCTCAACGACCTTGGGCGCCGGGCGCGGCATGTCCGAGATCGGCACACGTGCCTGGTCGCCGTCGAGTGCCGAGTTGGGCCAGCGAATCGGGTTGACGCGTTCTAGCGTGTGCTTGAGCTCGTCGCTGAGGTCGGAGCGCATGCCGCTCTGCAGTGGGTCGGCTGGCTCGAGTTGGATGGAAAACGATTCGAAGAACAACTTCGTGAACGCTTCCTTCGCCGTTTTGCTGGTCGCAAACAGCAGCACCGTTTTGCGATCGTCAAACAGCAACGCATCAACGAGCGTGATCGTCGGCAGCACGCGCGGCAAAAGTTGATCCATCAGATCGTCCTTTAGTTCGCGGCGTTCTTTGGTGGACATCTTCTTGCCACGCGCCTTCTCGGCGGCGTCGCGATGGATCTGCAGCCACTTCATCGGCATCGACTTCTTGTCGATGCGGAAGCGCAGCCACGTGCCGATGCCGCCGTCCAGATCCTCGGGCGAGAAGTTGTCGCCGGTCGGGTCGGCGGGGGTGATCCAGCCGATCGAGACCTCTTCACTCGCCGCGTTCTCAATCGTGCGGAACCGCTGCAGGGAGAGGTGTTCCGCGAACTCGTCGTCACGAGGATCGATCAGCTTGCCTTGCCAAAAATACGGCACCACACCGCCGCTCTTACGAATCGCTGCCATTGACAGTAGCGAACCGGTGCGGCCGGATCGGCGCCACTGCGAACTGCCGTGCGGGCACCGTTAAGTTGAGCTTTTGAACCCTCTTATGTTGGCATCTTTGTGGGTACCTTTCAAGGTTTCCACATTGACCAGGGCGAGCCCGGGAGCCGCGCCGAGCGGACCTTGTTAGGCCCAGCGGTCGGCGGGGGTGGTGACCCTGTCAGCAGGGTCACGAATCGCGCCTACTTCTTTGGCGGTGACTTCTTTCCTGGTGCCAGCTTTACCGGAGCCTTCATCAATGGAGCGACCTTCCCTGGCGCTTTCTTGATTGGTGCCAGCTTTACCGGAGCCTTCATCAGCGGCGCGACCTTGCCCTTGATCACATCGGAAGCGCCCTTGAGAGCGTCCGAGCTACCCTGCATCGCGTCCGAGGACCCTTGCTGCATCATCTGCTTGACGCGGGCGCGCATCTTCGTCAACTGACCATTGAGGGCTGCCGACTTCGACGGGTCGGAGTCTCCGAGCTCCTTCAGTTGCGACTCAACCGCGGTGATCTGCTGCTGCATCTGGAGCAGCGGCGAGACGCGCACGGGGGCCGGCTTGAACAGCGCGGGCAGCAGGTCCATCACTTCTTGATTGCGCACGCGAACGTCGACCTGGCCTGAGTTGACCTTGAACTGCGCCTGCTGCATGACCTTTTGATCGGCCGAGTAGGCGAACTGAATGACGTGGGCGTTGACCTTGTCGAGGCCAGTTTGGGCACCCTTCTCGATGCTGTCGACCTTGACGAGCGCGTAGCCGTTGGTGGTGCGGAACGGGCGCGACATCTTGCCGACGGGCGTCGAGAACGCGACGTATTCAAAGTAGGGGCCGAGGATCGAGTTGCGGGAGACAACCACCGCACCATCAGCCGTGGCGCCGGCAACCGAGCCGAACTCAGCGGCGGCGGCGACGAACGCCTTCGAGCCGTCTTCCAATGGCGCGAGGTTCTCGGACAGCTGGACCTCGCCCTCGTTCTCGATGAACTGGCTTGCGACAGCTTCGATGCGGATCAAGTCGAACAGCACACGTTGGGCGCGCAAGGCATCGGTGCCCGCGGTGCCCGACTCGCGCAGGTAGTTCATTACGCTGTCGTAGCTGGCTTGCGAGATGGCACGGTCGTTGACCATGATCATCATCATGTTGCCGCCAAAGTTCATCTCTTCGGCCGTGCCGATGCGCGCGAACTTGCGTTGCACCTTTGTCGGCGCGATCGGGATGGCGCTCGCTGGCTTGCCGGCATCGATCGACTTGAACACTGGCATGCCGCGCTGCAGCTTCAGCGACAATAGGCTCTTCGCTTGCTGCACGCGCTGGGTGGCGAACTTGATCTCCTCTTGCAGGCGCGTCTTCTCCTTGTTGAGCATGTCGAGCCGTTCGGCTGGCGACTGCACTTGGGCTGGCACGACCGGCGTGTTGGGCTTGACCGGCGTTGGCTGGGTCAATTGGGCTGGGAGAGCGGCAGCGAGCGCGAGTGGCGCCACCATGGCAAGGCGAAGGAACATTGGCGGATTACGTGTAGCGATTCAGAAAAGTGGGGTACAGATCAAAGAGGTGTGCCCGTCAACGTGCAAGGGTCGCGGAAGCTCCAGGTTCTGATCTGAGCTTCGGATATCGGCTGGTGCCGGGGGTGGTCTAGGGGCAATGTGCGTGAAAATGGGCGGCGGCGGCGCCGATGACTCGGTCGAGCGCCACAGCTGCCGTGTAATGGCCGAATGGCATGTCGAGTCGCTCGGGGCGGCCAAGCCCTTCCCACAGCAGACTTTGGTTCCGGCGGGGCACAACCGTGTCGAACGCCGCACTGACGAACAGCACCTTCTCGGTGGGCACGCTGGCGGCATAGCGCGCCGGCTCGTGGCTTAGCGACTGGCTCAATTCCCAGCGTAGGTTGTCGAGGCCGATGCCATCGGTTTCTTGACGCCAGGCGAGCCATTCCTGAACCTTGCTCTCGCTGCTGACTAACACGAGGTTGGCGAGGTCGGCGCCGGCGAGGCAGATGGCGGCGCTGCGCAGGTCATGGTCGATCGCCGCCAGAACCGTCGAAATGATGCCGCCCATCGAGATCCCGAGCACGTGCAGCGACGACGGCGGCTGGTCTGCGTGGCGCAGCCACTTCAGTAGCAAGCGTTGGTGGAGCACGGTTCGCCGGAACAACTCGTCGAGTTCGGGGCCGCGTTGGGGGGGCGACAAGGCGCGGCCAGCACGTTCGCAGAAAGCGACGTCAAAGCCGTAGGCGGCGAGGCGCTGGGCGACGAGGCCCATCAATTCGCGGCCGCCGGCGAGGATCGGCACCAGCAGCACCATCGGGCGGGCTTCGCCGTTCACGGAGCTAGCTTCGGGCCGGTTCGGGTCGCGCCGGATCTCGAACCGCACCTGCTCACCCTCGCCGATCAGGATGCCTTTGCTGCGGCCGTTGTCGTGGTGCGCCAATTCGAGCAGTTCGGGCATCGCGACTGGCGGCGGCGTACGCAGCAGAGCCGGTCGTGGATAGCTGGGCGCAGGCTTGATCGTGCAAGCCGTCAGGCAGACGAGCAGCAGCTGGATGGTGACGGTTGCGCGGCGCACAGTCCGCATGGTGGGGCCGTCGAACCGTGATGTCGATGGCCGGTCCACGCAACCGCTAAAAAGTGTGCACCGCGTAGAGTAGCAGCCCGGGCGAACCATCCATTGGCGACTCGAACAGCGAGTAGAGCGACGACGTCGACAGGAAGTTCATGTCGTCGCCAGCTGCCAGATGAACGCTCATGTTTTCTGCTGTGCGGTAGATCAGGTCGGTGCGAATGCCGGACTTGCCGGTGGCGTAGTTGGTGCGGGCACGCAGGCTGAAGTGCAGATTCTCGCTGAGGTCGAAGTCGAGCGACAGCTTGCCTTGGTCTTGGCTCGAGCCAATGCGGATGCCAGAGTGGTGGATGTAGACCAACTCCATCGGATCGCTGAAGTCTCGGGTACGTACGCGCAGCGACATGCGGCCCAACTTGCGGCGGTCGCCGTGGGCTTGTCGGTAAGGCTCCGTCAGCGGCACATGATCCGAACGGAAGTCCTCGAGGGCGATCTCGAAGTCGCGCGCGATTGGTAAGCGCTTGGCCAATTGACGCAGCGGGCGTTTCAGCAAACGTGGGCCGTGCTGTTGGCTCCATTGCTCGTGCTCTTCGCGTTGTCGTCGCTCGCTGGTCAGCAAGGGCGCAAGTTGCATCTCGCCGTCACGGAAGTCGAAGAACGGAATGCCGACCTCTCGCTTCACACGTTGGCGGTCAGCCTGGATCAGGTCGCTGCAGAAGTGCATCGTCTCGCGCGCGATGGGGTCATCGATGGACTCGAAGTCGATCGCACTGAGTTGCGGCGCCCGCGATGGTTCATCGAAGCTCAAGGCGACGGGGCGCATGGCTTGTTCGCTGGCGAGCGCTGTCGGGTAGTTGGCGATTCGCGGTTCGGCACGCACGTCGGCTTCGTTGGAGAAGCGTTCGTCTGGCGGCAAGAACTCAAGGCCGATGCGCAGCACGTGGCCCTGCGAGTGGGCGAGTGGCGAGGGTTGCTGCGAGGGCTCCGAGGATTTGGGGATTCCGCGGCTCGGCTGTGTAACACAGCCGGCGAGCAAGCAAGCCGCGATCAGGCTTGCTGAGATGCCGGGTCGGGACCCCACGGAATGAACTACCTCTTGTTGTAAAAGCACACGCGAATGACAAGCTTCTGATCGGCTTGTGGACGCAGCGGTCTGCATCCCATTCGTGACACCTAAAGTATTGTATCTCAGCTATTCACAACGGTTTCGTATTTGGCGGTAGGGGCGAACCCTCGGTTGCCATTCGGCGGTTGTGAGACAGCGATGGCAACGCGGTAATATGCCGAATTAGCCGTTGAGCGCGCGTCGGCGTAAACCGTCACATGGATTGAATCGGCCATCGAGGCTGCGGCTCAGCTCGTCCAGCTTCGAGACAATCGTTGCCATGCCTTCGCTCTCAGCGAAGCGCGTGATGCCTCCAGTGAACGGCGGGAAGCCGATTCCCATGACCAAGCCAAGGTCGAGATCCTGCTCGTCCTTGACCAAGCCCTCTTCGAGGCAGCGGTAGGCTTCGTCGACCAACGGGTAGATCAAGCGGTGCAGCAACTCGGAACGCGACGCCGACCGGTCCGGTGTGCCGCGTTGCTTTTGGAGCTTCTCGATGATGGTGCGACCGGGGCCATGGCTCTTGCCATCCTTGCCGTAGATGCCCCCGCCAGTCTTTTGTCCAAGTGCCTTGGCTTCGACCATGGCGGCGAACAGTTCGCACGGCTGCATGCGATCTGGGAACGCCTGCTGCATGACGTCGCTGACCTTGTCGGCAACATCAAAGCCGACTTCGTCGAGCAAGCGGCATGGACCCATGGGCATGCCGAAGTCGAGCATCGCGCTGTCGATCGCTTCGGGGCTCGTGCCTTCGAGCAGCATGCGGGCCGCTTCGTTGATGTAAGGCGACAGGCAGCGGTTGACCAGGAAGCCAGCCGAGTCTTCGACGACGATCGGGAACTTGCCGAGACGCAGGGCGAGGCGGCAAGCGGTCGCAACCACGCCGTCCGACGTGTGCTTGCCCCGAATCACTTCGACCAACGGCATCTTCTCCGGTGGATTGAAGAAGTGGATGCCGACCACGCGCTCGGGGTGCGCGACCTGCTCTTGCATCGCAGTGACCGATAACGAACTGGTGTTGGTTGCGATGATCGCATCGTCCGGCAGGCCGTGAGCAATTGCATCGCTCATGATCTTCTGCTTGACGGACAGGTTCTCGACGACCGCTTCGATCCAGAGATCAGTGTCGCGCAGGTGACCCGGTGAGGTCGACACCGCGAGGCGGTCCTGGGTTGCGGTTGCTTCGTGCGGTTGGATGCGACGACGCTTCAACAGCTTGTCGAGTCCCTTCTGCAGGCGTGCCTTGGCCGCAGCGAGCGGCTCGATCGCGACATCGCAGAGGCGAGTGGGCATTCCCTTGGTCGCGAACTGCGAAGCAATGCCGGCGCCCATGACTCCGCCGCCGATGACGACGGCGCGGTTCAGGTTTTTGGCGTCTTGGTGCTTGCCTAGGCGCTTTTGACGCTCCGTTAGGAAGAATAGATGCACCAAGCCCTTGCTGACCTTGGTGACGATCATGTCGCCCAACGCCTTGGCCTCCTGGGCGAAGCCGTCCTTTGGCTGCAACCGCAACGCGTCGACACAGCACTGTAGGGCACGCTTCGGCGCCGGGTAGAAGCGAGCCTGGCCCTTCTTGAGCGCCTTGTTGGCGGCACGCACGGCAAGCGCGCGCAGTGGGGTGTGGCTGAGCCACCACGCCATGCCACGCAGCTTGCGGACCTTGGACTTCTGTTGCTTCTGGTTGAGCTTGTCGATCTCTTCGCGGGCCGCGGTCAGCAACTTGGTTGCCGGCACCAGGCGATCGATGATGCCGGCACGCAGCGCTTGTTTGCCGCGCATCAACTTGCCGTTGAGGATCAGTTCGAGAGCACGAGGCAGGCCGACTAATCGCGTTAGATTCTGGGTGCCACCAAAGCCCGGCACGATGCCGAGTTTGACTTCGGGCAAGCCGATCTGCGTTGGCTTGGCATTGCTGGCGATGCGCACATCACAGAACAACGCCAACTCAAAACCACCGCCGAGGCACGGACCTTCGATGGCCGCAACAACGGGAACTTTCAGGTCCTGCAGTTTGCCAAACACCGATCGACCGCGAACCGCTGCGGCTTCGCCGTCGGCCGCGACCGTGATGTCGCGGATCAAGTTGACGTCGGCGCCGGCGCAGAACATGCCAGGTCCGGGGCCGGTGATGATGACGCCGCGCAAGTCGGCGGTCGCCGCCAGCTTGCTAATCGCCGCTTCGATTTGCTCGATGCGCGATTCGGTCAACGTGACCATCGTCTCGTCCGCGCGCCCGAGCCGGAGCGTCGCGTAGCCATCTTCAACCGTCAGTACCACGTCGTGCAGTTCTACCTCTTGCTTGGCTGCGGGTGGTGCTACTTCAGTCGCTTCGGCTGTTTGCTTGTCGACGGTGCTCATGCTGCCTCCAAGATGATTGCTTGGCCTTGACCGCCGCCAATGCACAGCGTGGCCAAACCGTAGCGAGCATTCTGTTGGCGCAGTTCGTGGGCGAGAGTCAGCAATAGGCGAGCGCCGGTCGCGGCAATCGGGTGTCCGATCGCAATCGCGCCGCCGTTGATGTTGACTCGGGCCGGATCGAGTTGGCCGAGCGCGGCTTCGAGGCCGACGGCCTTACGGCAGTAGTCATCGTCCGCAAACGCCTTGAGGCAGCCGAGCACCTGCGCGGCGAATGCTTCGTTGAGTTCGGCAACGTCAATGTCGTCGAGCGTGATGCCGGCGCGTTCGAGTGCGAGCGGTGTGGCATGCACGGGGCCCAGACCCATCGTCGATGGCGATAACGCGGCGGTGGCCGTCGATCGAATGATGGCGAGCGGCTCGAGGCCGAGTTTCTTCGCCTTCGACAACGAAGTTACCAGCAACGCGGTCGCGCCGTCGGTGATCTGGCAGCTGTTGCCGACGGTTACGTCGCCTTCGTGCCGGTCGAATACCGGGCGAAGCTTCTGCAGCGCCTCGAGGGTTTGTTCCAT
>JBNMND010000047.1:0-24838 GCA_051274975.1 Planctomycetota bacterium
AGGCGGGGCGTCGCCCCGCTGAGCACGGACCGCCGCGGTGTCTGCCGCAGCCCACGCCGGGCGTGGCGCGTGCTCAGCGAGAACGTAAAAGTTGCCTGGTCTCCGTAAGCCGGGTTCTGGTGCCGCCGAAGCGGTGACAGCCATTTCTCTAGAACCGCCCTTGCGGACGGTCGCCAACGACCTACCCGAGGACCTGAGCGCGGGCCGCGCGATCCTCCTACTCGGTCTTCCTCCGGGTGGGGTTTGCCGTGCCACCCCGCTCGTGCGGGGTGCGGTGAGCTCTTACCTCACCGTTTCACCCTTGCCGTCGCCCTTAGGAGCAAGTCCTGCAGGCAGTCCGGCGGTTTGATTTCTGTGGCACTTTCCCTGTTCTTGCGAACGGTGGGCGTTACCCACCACCCTGCCCTGAGGAGCCCGGACTTTCCTCCCGCAGCAAATGCTACCGGCGGCTGTCCAGAGACCAGGCGCTGGCACCTTACCGCCTAATGAAGTGCACCGCAAACGTCTCAATTCAATCCGGCAAAATCGTAGAGCTAGCTTGTCGAACTACAGAAGCGAGCTAGCCTACATGACCTCGCCCTGGATCGTTTCTCTCTAAACGGTCTCTCGTCCCGGCACCTAAGTCCTGCAACTAGTGAGGTCGCACGTGCGGCTTTCTCCCATACTCGCCATCATCCTGATGAGTCTGGCCCCCTGCCTAGGTCAGTCACTTTCAATCCCCGGGAACGGCCTCCCCGTGGGTGTGCATGCGCCAGCATCGGCGTCAAGAATGCACGCACAGGAACCCGGTAAGGAAACGCTCTCGCCAGCGGATTCGAACCCTGGTTCACAAAAAGGATCGCAACCAGTTCCCGAACCAAGCACCCTTCTTCTCGTCGGAACGGGTCTTGTCGGAGTCGCTCTGACGTCTCGCTGGCGCCGCCGCCGGATCGTGCCACAGGCGGTTGTCGACTAGCAAGACGGTCGTCGAAGAGTAAAGCGTCGAGATGCGACCGCGTGGCTCACGCAGTCGATCATCACCTGATCGCCCCCACACACATCGCCCCACACACATCGCCCCCAGGGTAGCCGAAGTAAGTAGGGTGGGCGTCAAAGCAGCTATGGCCGCTATATCCAACGGCCTACCCGCTTTCGCGGTTCGGTCGCATTTGGTTCACGCTCGCTACAGCCACACCGAGCCACCTCGGTGCAGACGTTCGCCGCAAGGGCCAGCGCACCAAACACCGGCCTAGCCGAAGCGCGGCCTACCCAAACCTCGGCACGTGCGCCAAGACTCGCGCCACCTTGCGACCAACCGCACGCACCAGCTTGCGTCGCTGTCCCTTGCTCCACTCCGGTTGATAGCAACGCAGGAATCGCAGGCAGACGCGCAACGACACCGGCACCGGCGACGAAGCCAACAACGACGCCAACTCCTTGACCACCCAGCGCCGCCATCGCCAGCGCGGCCGGAACATGCGTTCGACATCGATGACCGCCGGCCGACCCGCCGACCTCGGATCAGTCGCGAACAAATGGGCGCAATTGAGGTCTCGATGGATCAGACCTTGGTCGTGCAAACGCCTCGCAAACGGGGCGACTTCGCGACAAACATAATCGAAGACGTCGCCGAGCCAGCCTTCCGCCGCCGCGTCGACGAGCCACGCATCGAGCGAACGGCCCTTAACACTGGCTGTCACGATCATACTCGCGCGCCGATCGGCCAGCCACGCGATCGGCTGAGCCGATTCGAGACCGAGCAAAGGCAGCATGTGCAACCAGTGCCATTCCGCCGCAGCGGTGCGCTTGCGACGGCTGTAGAGCTTCGCGTAGAGCGTTTCCGAGCCGAGAACGGCGTACATAGTGCGCCGCCAAGGCACGCAGCGAACGGTCTGGCCTAGGCGTCCAAACCAGAAGCCGCGCACCGCCGCCGCGTGTTCTCCAATAACAATCGACAGATCCGAGTCATCTGGAGTCGCAGCCGTGTTGCTAGCGTGCTTCACTACACATACGTTCCGGCACCTCGCAACGCTACGCAAGCGCCCTCTCCCGGCATGAATCCTCAAGTCGCCAGCGAAGACAATCCCTATCACGCGATGCAAGCCAGACTCGATCTGGCTTCCGCGCGCCTCGGCCTCGAACCCAACCTGATTTCGATTTTGCGCACCTGTGAGCGCGAAATCACGATCAGCATGCCTGTCGTCATGGACGACGGGTCAGTTGAGGTGTTTGAAGGTTTCCGTGTGCAACACTCGACATCGCGCGGACCCGCTAAGGGCGGCATCCGCTTCGCGATGAACGTCAACCGCGAGGAAGTGCGTGCACTAGCCGCGTGGATGACGTGGAAGTGTGCGGTCGTCAACGTGCCGTTCGGAGGCGGTAAGGGCGGTGTCGTTTGCGACCCGTTCAAGATGTCGAAGGGCGAACTCGAACGAGTTACGCGTCGCTACGTCACGGGCATCATGGACTTCATCGGTCCGGACCGCGACGTACCCGCTCCCGACATGGGAACGGACGGGCAGATCATGGCGTGGTTCATGGACACGTATTGCATGCACAGCCGCAACTACCTGCCGGCGTCCGTCACCGGCAAGCCGATCAGCCTCGGTGGCTCGCTGGGTCGCATCGAAGCAACCGGACGTGGCGTGATGCTGTGTGCGCGCGAAGCGCTCAAGCACCTCGGCATGAACCCGAAGGAGTGCACCGTTGCCGTTCAAGGCTCGGGCAACGTCGGCATGATCTCGGCTCTGCAACTCGCGAGCATCGGGGTCAAGGTCGTTGCGATGAGTGACGTGCACGGCGCGCTCTACAACGAAAACGGCCTCGACCTCGCCGGCCTGCGCGAGCACATGAAGGTGCAACGCAAGCTCGATGGCTTCAAGGGCGGCGATCGACTGACCAACAACGAGCTGCTCGAGCTACCGGTCGACATCCTCGTTCCAGCCGCGACCGAGAACGTCATCAACAGCAGAAACGCAGCGAAGGTACAAGCCCGGATCATCGTCGAAGGCGCCAATGGTCCAGTGTCCGCCAAAGCCGACAAGATCCTGGATGACAAGGGCGTGTTCGTCGTGCCCGACATCCTGGCCAACGCCGGCGGCGTCACGGTCAGCTACTTCGAGTGGGTTCAGGACCGCATGTCGTTCTTCTGGACGCAGCGCGAAGTCGAAGAGCGCATGGAACGCATCATGGTTGACTCGTTCGCGTCGACCGTCGACA
The DNA here is from genome assembly GCA_051274975.1 of Planctomycetota bacterium. Classification (GTDB taxonomy): domain Bacteria; phylum Planctomycetota; class UBA1135; order UBA1135; family UBA2386. The sequence continues at coordinate 3,199 of JBNMND010000047.1, forward strand.
TGGCGCAACGCTTCGGCGAGTCCAACCGCATCGCGGCCTACATGCTGGGCGTCGACCGCGTCGCCGAAACCACCCGCATGCGCGGGATCTACGCTTAGCTAGTGGTGTGATGCAGACAGTTGCCGTCTTATGCGCGAGTCATCGACGTCGCTCACAAGGCGGGTTGCCGCAGGCCTACTTCATGGATACGTCGAGGACAACCCAACGCAGTGAGCGGCGTTGAGGGCAGCGGAGAAAGCGGCTAATTTCGGCATCACACCACTAGGGCGTCTAGCCGGCCTCTCTAGCGGGGTCGGTATACCCCGCTATCAAAACACGCGTAGACGCGAACGCCCGGCCTCCCAGTCACGCCGCGCCCCGCCCTCCTACGCGCAGCTTCGCGCAATCTGCGCCGCATGCCGCTGTTCGTGGTATCCCACGAACCCAAACCACTCCTCGAACGTCAGCACGCCGAGCAACACGTGCTGAGACACGATCGCCTCCGTGTTCTTGCCATCGGCCGCCAGCAGGATCTGCCGCAGCTTCGCTCGCGACGCCTGTAGCGAATCCCACGCAGAGGCAGCCGTCATTGTGCCATCCGGCACAACGAAGTCCGGCGCCTCGACCTTCAGGTCTTCGTCCAGCAACTTGCTAGCAAGGTTGCGCCAGCGCCTGCCCTGATTGCCGGCGACCGACAGGATCTCGAGCGCAACCGCGCGTCGCAGCTTCTTCTGCAGGATCTCACAGACTGAGACTTCGATCATCGCCAGGTGCGACAGAACTTCGCCGGCCGACCATTCAGCTGGCGAGGGCCGCACGTCCTGGTTCGCTTCGGGCACGTTGGCGAACGCATCCGCTAGGCGCTGACGCGTGGTATCGAGGTGCTCGAGCAATTCCAAGGTGCGCGCATGCATCGCACGACAGCATACCTCAGTCCCGCTCGGGCTTGCTCTGACGACCCTTCTTGATGTCGCCGCGTCGTTTCTTCTCATCGAGGCGGCGCATCTTGCTACCGCGCGTTGGCTTGGTCTTGATGCGGCGCTTCTGCCGAACCAACGCCTGTGCAATCCAAGCGGCCATGCGTTCGACGGCGGCTCGGTAGTTCTGGAACTGGCTCTTGTGCTCGCTCGACACGGCCATCAACCGGCCCTCGGCATCGAGGCGCGACGCCAATGCACGCTTGATGCGCGTGACGTCATGATCCCCCAGCACTTCGCGCGCTGGTTCGAAGTCGAGGCGAAGGTCGACGCGGCTCTCGGTCTTGTTGACGTGTTGGCCGCCTGCCCCACCGCTGCGCGAGAACGTCGCGGCGAAGCACTCCTTCGGAATGACTCGACCGTCCTTTAGCACCATGTCAGAGCGAGACACGTTCGACCCAATCCTTGGCAACTACGTCGCCCTGGTGCCACGCGCTCGCGAGCTGTGCTGCGGCAAGTGCGGCGGCACACGACGGCAACGGTCGCAAGTCGAGTTCACCGCCAAACGATGCCTGCAACGTGCGATCGAGGCCGTCGCGAATGATCGGGTTGTGTTCAAGCACGCCACCGCCGTAGGCGACTCGAGTGCCGGCCACCGCAGAACTACCGACTCGCTTGAGTGCCGCGATGCCCAACTGAGTCAGCTGGAACATGGCGTTCTGCAAGACATCCGCAGCCGCCCAGTCATCCTGTTCGTAAGCCTCGAGAACCACTGGCAAGCGGCTGGCGACCTCGCGTGGCAGCAAGCGCTGCACGACGCCGCCAAGTCGCTCCGGCGAGCCCGCACCAAAGGCCTTGGTCATGCTGTCGACCAACAGGGTGTCGCGGCCCCGACCATCGATCGCATGCAGCACAGCAACGACGGCCCTGCGCACGAGGTCATAGCCGCTGCCTTCATCACTGAACGCGAACCCGCGGCCGCCCACTCTGGCGAGCTGACCGTCTTCGCCGCGCGCAATCGCGAACGAACCGGTGCCCGACCACAGCAAAACACCGGGATAGTCGCGCAAGCGTGCGGCGGCCGCTGCAGCTAGCGTGTCCTCCACGATGGCAACGGGATAGGTGATGCCATGGCTCGGCAACTGCTCCCGCAGCGCCTGCTTGGCTGGCGCGTCGACACCCGCCATCGCGATGACCGCAGCTTCTGGGGCTGTCGGTGCGATGGTCTGCAGGGTCCTGGCCAGCTTCTCGGCGACATCATCGTCGACCGCTGGGTGCACCGGATCGGTCACGCCGCTAGCGGCGCTGCCTGCCGGCCACCATTCGTAGCGGCACTTACTGCCGCCGATATCGAGTCCAAGGTAGCTCACGGCCACGACGTTGGCGTGCGAGGAGGTTGCCGTCAACGCCCGGCCTTGCCTGTTCGCAGCTTGCAGCCAGTAGCATTGGCCCACCACCGACGCCACAAACTGAAAACTGCCTTCTACGCCACGCGTTGCCGTCCGCCGATGACCCGCCAAACGTGACGCCAAAGATCGGCTGGGCAACACGCCGCTAGGGTTGTTGACGAAGCTCTCGTCGAACGAGCTGCGCGACCTGCTCAAGTAGCTGCTACTAGCGCGCAACCAACCACTGCTGCACCGCTGCCAACACGGTCTCCGGCGCAATCAGCGCCTGACAATGCGGCACCTTGTCGCACTTCGGCAGATAGCAGCACAGACAGTCTAGGCCGGGCGGCGTGATCTTCGTGCCGCGACCATACAGTTCGATCTCAGCTGACGAGGTCGGGCCGAACAGAACCACTGCCGGCTTCTTACGTGCGGCTGTGACGTGTACCGCGAGCGAGTCGCTGGTCACGACCACACTGCACTGATCGATCAACGCGGCAAAGCGGCCATACGAGTTGTGGTTACCACCGTCGTAGACAGGTGTGCCCGAAGCGAACGCCAACAAGTCCTTGTGACGCTGCACCTCTTCGGGACCACCAAGCAATAAGACGGCGAGGCCAGCATCGTTGCAGAGCTTCAAGAACGTCTGCTGGTGTTCCTTGGTCCACTGCTTGTAGAGCCAGCGGCCGCCGGCGCCGGTGTTGATGCCAATCAACGGCTTGCCGGCTTCGATGCCGAGGCGTTGCATGAATGCTTGCGCGTCAGCGCTGTCACCTGCGGATGGTTCGAGGATCGGTTCGCGCACCGAGTCGGGCGTGAAGCCGAGCACTTGCGCAACCAGATGCTGATACGTCTCCGTATTGGCCTTCTTGTTGTCGTCGCTGAGGCCCATCTGCAACCAACGTTGCGCACCCTCACAGAGCGGCACGATGCGGCCCTGTTCGTCACGCGTGTAGCCGCGGCGTTCTTTGCCCTTGGCCATCGCAGCGAGCACGGCGGCATCGGGATCCGCATCCGGACACAGCACGACATCGAACTCTTCGGTCGCCAAGCGCGCCGCGGTGATTGTGTCGTCGGTGACCAGTACTTCGTCGACCAGCGGGTTGCCATCAAACAACCCGGCCGCCGACTTGCGCGTTAACCAGGTAACCCGCGCGCCGGGCCATTCCGCGTGGATCGCCGGCAAGAACGACGTCGTGCGCAGCACATCGCCGGTCGCCGCCAGCTTGACCATCAGGATGCGGTATCCGACTGGATCGTATTCATCGCAGCTCTGGCAGACCTTGCCACGCTTTTTGTGCGGCGTGCATGGACGATCCCAATGCACGTGGCGGCAATCAGTTTTGAGCTCGAAGTCGGTCACGTATCAGCCTGTATCGGCAGTCGCGGGGTGTTCGCGACACCCTGAACGCTACCGATCTCGCCCGTCTGAGACTACTTTTCTGCGATGACCGACCTCGCAGCTCTCTGGTTGCCGATCCTGTTGTCCGCAGTTTTTGTCTTCATCGTCAGTTCCGTCCTGCACATGGCCCTGCCTATCCACAAGGCCGACTACCGCAAGATGCCGAACGAAGAGAGCGCCCGCGAGGCCCTGCGCAACTGCAAGATTCCGCCGGGGCAATACATGTTCCCGAACGCGGAATCGATGAAGGATTGTGGCTCGCCGGAGATGATCGCCAAGTTCAAGGAAGGACCCGTCGGCGTGATGATTATGCGCGCGAACGGCATGCCGAACATGGGGTCGTCGCTCGGCATGTGGTTCGTCTACTGCATCCTTATCGGCGTCTTCGTGGCCTACCTGACGGGCCTCGCCATAGCTCCCGGCGGCGAAAACGTGTTCCGCATCTCGGCAACCGTTGGCCTGCTTGGCCACGCCTTCACCAGCGTCAACGACTCGATCTGGAAGGGTGTGTCTTGGACCGTCACCGGCAAGTTCATCTTCGACGGCATCCTCTACGCACTGGCGACCGGCGCGACGTTCGCCTGGCTCTGGCCAGCGGCCGCCTAGGAACCTGCACGCGTGTCCTCGCCCGCCGAGGAGACTTGCTGGACCGTGGTGCGCCACACCGCCGCAAGAAACGCGGCCGCCCATCACCGATGTGTAGTTAGGCACAACGATCAAGGATCGACCATGCACATCAGCCTGGGCTTGCGCGCCACCAGGACACTACGGCTTTGCGACTAATCACCACCTCGCGACGTACCGAGACGCTCTGGGTAGGATCCGTGAGAGCCCGCTAGCCTCCGATGAGGTCGCGCCCCCAAACCTAACTCGCAAATCACGGCCCCGCAGCCGATGGCGCGTGTGCTACGAATCGATCCAACGAAGCCCTCGAAGCCAAGGAACCACTGATGCCTCAGCGTCACCACACAACCCTCAACTTCACCGTAGCCCTCCTGCTCACCCTCGCAGGATGCGCAACGAACCACGCGGCGATCGAGCCCACCACTCCCGAACCGCTGCCGCACGGCGCAGTGCCAACGGCCCAGCATCTGCGCTGGCACGGCTACGAGTTCTACGCGTTCGTGCACTTCAACATGAACACGTTCACTGGTGTCGAATGGGGACACGGGGAAGAGCAGCCCGAGCAGTTTCACCCCACCGAGTTCGACGCCGATCAGTGGTGCGCGCTGTTCGCTGAGTGCGGGCTCACCGGCGTCATCATCACCGCCAAGCACCACGATGGTTTCTGCCTGTGGCCGAGCGCGTTCACCGAACACGACGTCAGCAACTCCAAGTGGCGCGACGGCAAGGGCGATGTCATTCGCGAACTCGCCGATGCGTGCAAACGACACGATCTGTTTCTCGGCATCTACATCTCGCCGTGGGATCAAAACAACCCGATCTATGGCAAAGAAGACGACGCCTACAACACCTACTTCGCCGGCCAGATGGAGGAGTTGCTAGGCAACTACGGCGACGTCGCGGAGGTCTGGTGGGACGGCGCCAACGGCGATCGCAACAACCCGGAAAAGCATCAGGTCTACGACTGGGAGTTGTTCAACCAAACAGTCGCGCGCCTGCAACCGAACGCGGTGACGTTCGGCCCTCCCTACGCCAACATGCCGATCGGTGCGCGCTGGGTCGGCAACGAACGCGGCTACGCCAACGCGACGCAGTGGTCGACGTATCCGATTGATGTGCCTGAACGCGCTGGTGAGTTGAACATCGGCGTCGAAGGTGCAGACACGTGGTTCCCCGCCGAAACCGATGTTTCGATTCGTTCGGGCTGGTACTGGCACCCGGACAGTGACGACCAGGTAAAGAGCGTCGATCACCTGCTGGACATCTACTACCGAAGCGTCGGACACAACACGAACCTGCTGCTGAACTTCGCGGTCGACCGCCGCGGGCTGGTGCACGAGAACGAAGCCGCCGCGCTGCGCACGATGACGGACATCCTTGGTGCGACGTTCGCGCACGACCTGGCGAAGGGCTGCGTTACCTGCGTGACGCACGTTGGTAGTCCCGAAGTGCGCGGCAATGACCTGTTCTACGGACCGAGCCGGATGACCGACGGTGACAACAGCACTTACTGGAGCACCGACGACGGGCAGCTGACCGCCAGTGCGTCTGTGTGGTTCGACGGTCCGACGACCTTCAACCGCATCGTGCTGCAAGAACACATCGCGCTCGGACAACGCGTGCGCGCATGGAACGTCGAGGCGTTCATCGACGGCGAGTGGCAAGCGATCACCAACGGCACCACCATCGGCTACAAGCGCATCGCGCGCTTCGACACCGTCACCGCCACCCAGCTGCGCCTCAACATCACTGACAGCAGAGCCTGCCCGACGATCAGCACGCTCGGTGTCTTCGTCGCCCCGGCAGAAGTGTCGATCGCGCCGGCCGCGAGAGTGTTCATCGGCTCGACCACAATCGAGCTGACCACCGACTTGCCGAACCGTGCGATCCGCTACACGGTCGACGGCAGCACCCCGACCGTGCAATCGACGTTGTATGAGCAACGGATCACCGTCGCAAAAACGACCACCCTCAAGGCAGTCGCGATCAGCGAAGACGGCGCCATCTCGCCGATCATCGCATCGCTAGAACTCGTCGGCTACGACTCGGCCGACCTCAGCCCATCGATCCAGTTCCTGCGCGAGCCCGACGCCGGCTTGAACGTCGCACGCTACCAAGGTGGCTGGCAGACCCTTGAGCAAATGACCGATCGCCAACCCGCTTCGCGCGGCACCTGCGACACCTTCACGATCGACGAACTACCGCGCGACGAACACGCTGCGCTCGCATTCACCGGCCACATCTTGGTCCCCACCGACGGTATCTACGAGATGTTCGTCAAGAGCGACGACGGCTCGCGTCTGCACATCGATGGCAAGCTACTGGCCGACAACGACGGACTTCACGGCATGAACGAAGCGAGCGGCCAAGTAGGCCTGAAGGCCGGCTATCACGTCATCCGCGTCGAATACTTCAACGCGACCGGCGGCAAGGGCCTCGAGGTGCGCTGGTCCGGCCCGGGGATCGAGAAGCAGGTGATCCCCGCGGCGGTGCTGGTGCGCTAGCAGCCGAGCAACTGCTTCACAACGGCCTCGACCTCGGGACCGAGATGCTCGTCGGTGAACATGTTCATGCTGCGAGCAAAGCCCGCCTTACCGTGCGCAATCGCCATCTCCGGATCGGCGAGATAGCGCCCAAGCGCCTCGGCCAACTTGTCGACGTCGCCCTTCGGCACGACGAAGCCAGTCTCGCCGTCGACAATGATCTCGGCATTGCCACCGGCAGTGCTGACCACTTGCGGCAGTTCGGCAAAGCTCGCCTCGAGGCACGCGTTGCATAGCCCTTCGTTAAAGGACGGCATGACGAACACATCGGACGCGGCGTAGACATCGTGCACCGGCTTGACCGGTCCTGGCAAACGCACGCGGTCACCAAGCCCACGATCCTCAACCTGTTGACGCAACCGTTCCATCTCGGTGCCACCACCGGCTAAGAACAACAGCGCTTTCGGATACGACTCCACCAACTTGGCGAACGCATCGATCAGGATGTGCTGCCCCTTGCGCGGCCGAAGCACACCAGCCAACGAGATAACCTGCGCATCACCAGCGATGCCCAAACGTTCGCGAGCAGCCTCGCGCCCCGCCCGCAACCCGGTCCACTGACCAGGCTCCAAACCGTCATAGACCAGCGTGATCTTCTCGTCCGCAACACCAGCCGTCAGCAACCGCTGCCGGATCGCATCACAGATCGCAATCGTGTGATCGCACAGCCGCGTATACCGAAACCCGCCGCGCCACCCCTTCTTGATCGGGTAGTCGATCCGACGAATCGTGAACGTCTTGGCGCGGTGCTTGCGAGCCAACAGCCCACCGAGATACAGCGACCGCCCATCGGCAAAGTGAATGACATCCGGATCAAAGGCCGCATAAGCCTTCTTCACCTTGCCGCGCAAATCGGGCCGCCACCACCGCCGCAAAGGAGCCTCAAAAACCGGCACCCCCATCTCCTCCGCCGCCGCCCGAAACTTCGCCCCAGGCGCCAACAGCACCGCATTCTCATACCCCTGCCGAGCAAAGTGCTCCATCAACATGCGAAGCTGAACCTCGCCACCGGAGTAACCCTTCTCAGCCAGTACATGCAGCAATCGCGCCATCGCCAGCATTCATAACGCCCGCCCCCCAACCAACGCGAGCCTTGTGTACGCAAGATCGGCACACCGGATCCAAGCACAAGGATCAGACCAAGGCACGAACGCAGCGCAACCGCAAAGCGGCGACCGCCGCAGGCGGTCGTGCAACGCCGCCTGGCCGCAATTCTGGCGGCCAAGCCAATCGCGAAGAGACTACGTGATCGCGTCTTCGCCCGTAAGTTCGCGACCGATGATCAACCCATGGATGTCGTGCGTGCCCTCATAGGTGATGACGGATTCCAAGTTGCACATGTGGCGCATCATCTGATACTCGTCCGTGATGCCATTGGCGCCGAGCATGTCGCGGCCGATCCGGCAGCATTCGAGCGCCATCCAGCAGTTGTTTCGCTTGGCCATCGACACGTGGTAGTGATGCATCGTGCCGGCTTCCTTCATCTGAGCGAGCTTCCAGCAGAGCAGCTGGGCCTTGGTGATTTCGGAGGCCATCCAGACGAGCTTGTTCTGCACCAGCTGGTAGCGGGCGATCGGCTTGTCGAACGAGATCCGAATCTGCGAGTAGCGCAGGGCTTCGTCGAAGGCCGCTTGGGCCGATCCAATCACACCAAAGGCGATGCCGTAGCGCGCTTGCGTCAGGCAGCTGAGCGGCCCCTTGATACCTTCGATGCCGGGCAGGATCTGCGACTTCGGGATGCGGCAGTCTTCGAGCACGAGCTCACTCGTGTCGGACGCGCGCAGCGAGAACTTGTTCTTGATCTGCTTACCGGTGAAGCCGGGCGTGTCCGAATCGATCAGGAAGCCGCGAATGACGCCATTGAGCTTGGCCCAAACAATTGCGACCTGGCAGGTGCTGCCGTTGGTGATCCAATACTTGCTGCCGTTGAGCACGTAGTGGTCGCCGTCTTCGACAGCCTTGGTCAACATTCCGCCGGGGTTGCTGCCGAAGTCGGCCTCGGTCAGACCGAAGCAACCGATCAGCTTGCCCGCCGCCATATCCGGCAGGTACTTCTGCTTCTGCTCTTCAGTGCCGTACTTCCAGATCGGGAACATGCACAGGGAGCCCTGCACCGACACGAACGAGCGCAGGCCCGAGTCGCCGCGCTCGAGTTCCTGACAAATCAGGCCGCTCGCGACCGGCGACAGTCCGGCGCAGCCGTAACCAGTCAGGCTGGCACCGTAGACACCCAATTCGCCGAGTTCGGGGATCAGCTCGCGCGGGAATGTCGCAGCACGATTGTGCTCTTCAATGACTGGCATGAACCGGTCGGAAACCCATGATCGCACGGTGTCGCGGATCATGCGTTCTTCTTCGGTATATAGATCGTCTACGTTGTAGAAGTCGAGGGCCTTGTACGGATCGCTCATAGTGGGTGCCGAGTTTGCGGGGCGAGCAGGATAGAGCCAGTGCCGAGCCAAGGAAAGTGACGACGGACAACAGAACCGGAATGTGTGCCGTTTGTGGCTACCAGCAACCCGCCGACCCCTGCGTCGTCTGCGGCGGTGAAGGTATGCGGCTGGGCAAACAGGCACCGCTCGAAATCGGCCGTGGCAACGCGTTCGTGGACGTTTTTCGGGGCATCTTGGACGTGAGGCGGGCCGTGTTCGTAATGCTGTTTGAACGCGAGTTCATCGGCAAATTGCGCAAGCCAGTTGCGATGAACGCGCTCGGGTTTGGGGTGCTGATTGTGCTTGGCTGGTCGTGGCTGGCGCCAGCGTTCCACAGTTCATTCGCCGGCGAACCAGAGCCGGATGCAAGCACACACCCCAATCTGTGGCTAATGGCGGTCTGGCTGACGGCTGGCCCAGCCCTACTTGATTTGATCGCCGGCTGGTCTCAGGACCCGATTCGGCGCGCGACCGAGCAGCACATGCTGGGCGCGACCCTGACCAAGCCGCCGCAAAGCGGCATGCGATTGCTCGACCGGCTGCAGATGATGCTGTTGATCGGCATGGCAACCTTGATGGGAATGGCGTTGGTGCTCATTCCATGGGTCGGGATTCCGGCGACCGTGCTACTCGGTAGCGCCGTGGCTGGCGTCATCTGGCTACAACCACCGCAGGCGGTACGCGGCGCACGCTTGCGAGAACGGCTTGAGGTGATGTGGCACAACCCGTGGCGCACGCTTGGCACGGGCCTGGCGCTGCACATCGCGGCGGCGGTGCCGTTCGTGAATGTGCTCGGCCTGTTGCCGCTGGCTACGATCGCCGGCACCAGTGCCTATTTGCACTTCGACAAGTCGACCAGCCACACGACTCCGCCAAGCAAGAGCAAGCCAGAATCGACGGCCTGACGGGGCTAGGGCTGCAACACGAACGACAACCCCGCCGACGACGACCAACCGATCGTCGATGGCGTGCACAGAGTCGGGTTCCAGCCCCAGATCGCCTGCGCATGAAGTTGCATGCCAGCAAGACTGGGCATTGGCGGGATCGACAGATCGTATCTCCCGACGCCACCGACATCGCTCGGCATGGTCTGCAACACGAAGAACCCAGCCGCCAATTGCACGTGCACCAACAAGCCAACTCCGAGTGGATCCGAGCCGGGCACATCACTGCCACTGGAGAACGCGAGCAAGCCGAGACTCTGTGGCGGTGCATTGCTCGAACGCAGCCCAAAGGCCGGGTTGCCGACCACCGGCGAGCATTGCGCGGTCAGCGTGTGCGGGCCATTGCAGCCTGCTGTGCCGACCCCGAACGGCTGCACGCCGAGTAACTGCGGCATCGCCGGAACGATCCGGTAGACCTCGCCAGTCAAGTTGCACAAGTACATCTCCCCGTAGCCATCTTCGCCAAATCCAGTCGGCCCGCTCAGCACGTACGGTGACGGCGGCACCAGCTCGGCCGTGCGGTCCAGCAGCTGGGTCACGTTGCTGCCGTTGTGCTGCAACGACCAAACCTGGTTGGTCACGTAGTCCGCAAACAAGTAGCTGCCACGCAGATCCGGGATGGCGCACCCACGGTAGACATAGCCACCGATGATCGCTTGCGGACCGGGCAGGTTGTAGTGATGGAGCGCCGACGTCAGTTGTGGCGCGAAGCACGTGCACACCGGGAGGTTGTTGCAGGTGTTGCCGGTCATGCAGGCCCAACCGTAGTTGCGGCCACCGGGCGATCCCGCCGGTTCGAAGTCGATCTCTTCGTAGCTGCCGCCGACGTCGGCGATGTAGAAGTCACCGGTCAGGCGATCGAAGCTACAGCGCCACGGATTGCGCAGGCCATACGACCAGATCTCGGGACGAAACTGCGCCGAGCCAACGAACGGATTGCTCGCCGGAATGCCGTAAGGCAACGGCGCCTGGGGATTGTCGACATCGATGCGCAGGACCTTCGCTCGCAAGGTCTGACCATCCTGGCCGCTGTTGAACTCGTCCTGAATCCAAGCAGGGCCCGTGCTGCCGCCATCGCCTAGCGACACATAGAGATAGCCGTCCGGACCGAACAAGACCGTGCCCGCGTTGTGATTGCCGTAGATCATCTGCTGCGTCAACAACGTGACCCGCGACGAAAAGTCGGCGACGTCGGGGTTGCCGGCCGACACCTGAAAACGGTCGACGGTCGCCACCAGTCCAGGGGCGACGCGGTAAACACAGAAGATGCCGTTGCTGGCGTAGTCACGATGAAACGCAAGGCCGAGCAAGCCCTTCTCGCCGCCAGCGCTCACCAGGCCAGAGCCACTGAAGTCCAAGAACGGCGTCGGCAGCAGCGCGCCATTGCGCACGATTCGGATCTGGCCCGTTTGCTCGACAATAAAGATTCGGTCCAAATCCTGCGGAGGGGCCGTCACCAACACGGGCCGGTTCAGGCCGGCGACCACGAGTTCCAACGCAAGCGAAGTCTGGGCGGCGATACCTGCCGCCAACGACAAGACTGCCAGCGCTCGGAGACAGCGACTAATCATGCCAGCATCTTACTACGGCACGGAAGTTTGCTAAGGGCCAGCTTGCAAAGGCAACGAGTAGCCCGCCACGCGCTCCACGTCGGCATCCAGTTGCTGCATGACCCACTCCCGATCGTCGCTAGCCATGGCTTCGTATTCCTTTCTTACGAATCGCTCCGCACCACCCTTGAAGGTCTTGACCGCCCGATACCAAGGCCAACGCCGCAGCCCAAGTTGCTTAGCCGCGTCGCGCACGAACGCCTTAGGTTGCTCCAGCACATCCTCATAGCGAACGACGATAAGATGGCGAACACGCGCTTGCAGCGCCTGCCAATCACGCAGCTTGCTCGAACGCAACCTCATCACGTTCGCGAAGCGCTCGCCGTTCACAGGATCCCGTTCGTGCATCATCTCGGTGCCGATTCGGGGGTCGTCATCGGCAAGCTCCATGTCACGGCCCCACTCACACCACCAAGGCTCGCGTAGGAACTCAGACATCGTGCGGTCGCGGAGCGTCTCCCCGGCATGCCATGGCTTGCGATGCAGGCTGCGCACCCAATCGAACGGATCCCGGGTAACAACCACGAATGCGCACGCGGGAGCTCCGTCTTCGATCGTTCGCGCGAAGCCGTGCTTCCAGCCGTAGCGGTCAGTCAGTTGCAAGCGAGGCAAGTTGCGACGCAGCAACTGGGCGACGAAGTTCGTGCCCGAACAGCGTTCGCCAAAGATCTGGAGTTGCGTGGGTGCAGGGTGCCGCATGACGAAGAGACTGCTAAGACCATCAGACCACGGATCGCCGCAGCAGCGAAGCGCAAGCTCTCAATGGCAGCGATAGACCCCGTGGCGCACACCAATTCGAAGTGCATTTGCGGCTTGGTTGGCGGCACGGAGCGCTAGTGGGTCGACTGCGAAGTTCGCGGCATGAGTCGACGATTCATGGGCGTCACTCGCAAGACGCCAAAACGTTGGCATGTTACAAACATCCCGTAGAGGGGCGGCAACGCCGCCAGCGGCGTTCAGGGCCGGTGACTTTTGCGCCGAACTTGGCAGTCGACCCGCTAGGTTATGCTCCGCCTAACAGCGCCGACGGCGCCAACCATCATGACCGGCTATAGCGAGCAGTTTGACGTCCTCTTCATTCACGTGCCCAAGACCGCCGGCTCGAGTATGGAGCAGGCCGAGTTTGTGAGCGGCCAGGGCCATCGACCGTATTGGGCGCTCGAAGAAGAGGTGCGCGACAAGGCGGGGTTCAGCTTTGGGTTCGTTCGCAACCCGTATGACCGATTCGTGTCGATCGTGACGGAAGGCATGTACACCGTGATGCGCAAGAATGGTGAGTTGCCCGCCAACGACGAAGGGCGCGAGCAGCTGTTCGAACGCACCAAGCAACTCGTCACCTACGCCACTGCAACCGGCGACCAGGATGGACCGCTCGAACTTGGCAGCACAACCAGATGGCGCGTGCTCGGCAAAGAAACTGATCCGCTACCCCACCTCGAAGGCTGGGCGTATCCGATCCACTTCGTGCCGCAGCACTTCTTCCTGTCGAAGCCAGGCATGACCGAGATTGGCGTCGACATGGTTGGCCGATTTGAAAACCTGCAGGACGATTGGCAGAAGATCTGCGATCGTCTAGCTGTCAAGTCGACGATGCCCCACCTGCGCAACGTGCAAGCGGATCGCGGCCACACATCCGCGGACTTCTACACGCCAGAGTCGAAGGCGGTCGTTCGCAAGCTGTATGCACGCGACTTCGAAGTGTTCGGCTATGACGTCGAGTAGCCCGCCCGAATAGCACCAAGAACGCAATGGTCATCACGTAGCCACGAAACATGTCCGACGGCTACCAAAAGCGCGACGCAGCGATCGTCGACTACAAACTGTGGCAGCACGCTGGCAGCAGATGCTTGCGCGGACCGCAACCGCAACAACTTGAGCCAGGCAGCTACTTCGCCTGTGTCGGCGCGGCCCAGACGTTCGGCTGCTTCGTCGAACAACCGTGGCCCGCGCTACTCGAACAACAACTCGGGTTGCCTGCCGTCAACCTCGGCATTGCCGGCGCCGGCCCCGCACGATTCCGCACCGAAGCGCTGCTGCAACTGCTCCGCGGCGCGCGCTTCGTCGTCTATCAGGTGATGTCGGGTCGCAGCGCCGACTGCTCGCAGTTCGTCTCGGGAGGGCACGAACGGTTGATCCTGCCCAATGGTCGACAACTTGGCGCCGACGAGGCATGGTCCGAGCTACTGCACGAAGATCTGCGCAGCATCGACAACCCTATCCTGCGCGGCATCAAGAACCGCCTCGCCGCCAAGTTTGGCCGCAAGCACGTTCGCCAACTGGTCGCAGAAACGCGGACCAACTGGAGCACCGAGTTTCGCGAACTGATGCGCGAAGTGGCGAGGCCCTCGGTGCTGCTGTGGTTCAGTAAGCGCACCCCTCAACACCGCCCCCGCTACCACTCTCTGGAGGCGCTGTTCGGTGAGTTCCCGCAGCTGATTGACGAGTCAATGGTGCAATCGCTGGCTAGCGAAGCGGATCACTACGTCGAGTGCGTCACGTCGCGCGGCAGCCCCCAGCCGCTGACGGTGCCGGTGCGGCCAGCCGATGCCGGCACCGGCGAGCCCGAAGATCTGCTGTGGAGCCACAACGCTTACTACCCTTCGCCCGAGATGCACGAAGACGCAGCAAAGGCGCTTTTGGGCGTTGTGAAGGGCCTTTCGGCTGGATCTGACTAGCCGGCAACCCCGGCGGTTGCGCGACAACTCCAGCGATCAGTGGGAACGCGGCGCGCTGACTGGTACACCAGCCGCCTCATGACCCGTCAGATCCTGGTTACCAGCGCCCTTCCCTACGCCAACGGGCACATCCACCTCGGCCACCTGGTCGAGTACATCCAGACCGATATCTTCGTGCGGTTCCAGCGCATGCGCGGCCACAAGGTCGGGTTCATGTGTGCGGACGATACCCACGGTACCGCGATCATGATCCGGGCCGAGAAGGAGGGCATCACGCCGGAAGAAGTGATCGCGAAGATGAGCGAGTCGCATCAAAGAGACTTCGCTGCGTTCGGCATTTCGTTCGACCACTACGGCTCGACCAACAGCGATGCAAACCGCACGGTTGGCGAAGGCATCTGGCAGAAGCTGCTCGATCAAGACCTGGTCGTTGAGAAGACCGTGCCGCGGCCGTTCGACACCGAGAAGAAAATGTTCTTGGCCGACCGCTTCATCAAGGGAACGTGCCCGAAGTGCAAGACGACCGATCAATACGGCGATGCTTGCGAGAAGTGTGGCGCGACCTACTCGGCAACCGAGTTGATCGATGCAAAGTCGGTATTCACGAACACGACACCTGAGCTAAGGGACTCGCAGCAGTTCTTCGTCAAGCTCGAGCCACTGCAGGAGATGCTGACCGAGTGGACCCAGAACAGCGGCGCGTTGCAGACCGAAATCGCCAACTACCTGAAGGGCTACTTCCTCGACAAGCCACTGCAGGACTGGGACGTATCGCGACCGGCGCCGTATTTCGGCTTCGAGATTCCCAATCAACCGGGCAACTACTGGTTTGTGTGGTTCGACGCGCCGTGCGGCTACATCGCCAGCACTGTGGAGTGGTGTGCAAAGACCGGTGACAACGCAGACAACTGGTGGCGCAACGAGAACACCGAGATCGTGCACTTCCTCGGTAAGGACATCACCTACTTCCACACGCTGTTCTGGCCCGCGATGCTTCACGCCGCGGGCTACAACAAGCCTAAGCGAGTGCACATCCACGGCTTCCTACAAGTCAACGGCGAGAAGATGTCGAAGTCACGCGGCACGTTCATCAACGCATCGCGATACCTCGAACTGCTCGACCCCGATTGGTTGCGCTACTACTACGCGAGCAAGCTGAGCAACAAGATCGACGACCTCGACTTCCACTCGGAAGAGTTCGTCGGCAAGGTGAACAGCGATCTCGTCGGTCGCGTCGTCAACCTCGCGAGTCGTTCGGCGAAGTTTGTCGCGACGTCGGGACTGTCGAAGCAGTACCCCGACGACGGCGGCTTGTTTGCAAAGGCCGCCGCCATGTCGGACACGATCGCAGCCGCCTACGAGTCTTGTGACTACCGTGAAGCGATGCGACTGATCATGACCCTTGCAGACGCGGCGAACGAGTACGTCGATCAGAAGACGCCCTGGACGCTTAGAAAGGATCCTGAGAAGGCTCAAGAGCTTCAAGACGTTTGCACAGTGGTCATCAACCTGTTCCACCAGATCGTTGTCTACTTGACGCCGGTGTTACCCACGCTTGCGCAGAAGACCGCGGCTCTGCTTGGTGATGACATCACTAGTTGGTCGCAAGCGAGCACGCCACTCGTCGGCAAGGACATCGCGAAGTTCCAACACATGATGACGCGCGTCGAAGCCGCGAAGGTCGACGAGATGTTCACGCCGGAAGAGGTGCCACCGTCGAGCCCGACACTCGAGAAGGAACCGCTCGCCGCAGAGATCACGATCGACGACTTCCAAAAGGTCGACCTGCGAGTTGCCGAGATCCTTGCAGCCAACGAAGTGCCCGAGGCGCGCAAGCTGCTGCAATTGACGCTCGGCCTAGGTGGCGATGTCACGCGCAACGTGTTTGCAGGCATCAAGGGCACCTACGAGCCGGACAAGCTCGTTGGCCGCTTGGTCGTGATGGTCGCGAACCTCAAGCCGCGCAAGATGAAGTTCGGCATGAGCGAGGGCATGGTCACCGCCGCGGGCACGGACGGCGAGGTCTACTTGCTGTCGCCGGACAGCGGTGCCGCTCCTGGCCAGCGGCTGCACTAGCCGTGCCCGCGGCTCACTAGCCGTGCACGCGGCTCACTAGCCGTGCACGTGTGCTCGCTAGCCGCGCTCGCGAGCGACGCTCGCCCGGCGTCGGTCTGCTGAGCCCTTCCGCGAGCCCCTGCGGCTGGGCCATTCTAATGGACTGAACCGTCACGGGAAAAATTGCCGACCCAAGAAGAGCTCAGTACATGAAACAGGGTCCAACCGAAGCTGGACCCCGTTCCAATCGTTAGAAGACACCACCACCTCTCGGCGGTGACATCTGCTCAGAAGAACTACTTCTTCGCGGCCTTCTTTGCGGTCTTCTTCTTTGCGGCCTTCTTCGCCTTCTTCTTGGCGGGGGCCTTCTTCGCGGCCTTCTTAGCAGTCTTCTTCACAGTCTTCTTCTTAGCTTTCTTCTTGGCAGCCATAGTCTTGGTCCTTGTTAGGGTTTTGTGGGGGAGACCGGCACAGGCTCACGGATGTGAACCAACCAAGTTCCGGCCGAAGGTTGTGATCGGCAAATCTCGCATTGGAATTCACCGGAACTGCCGATGGCACCACGACATACTGCGGAAACGGCCCGGCGAATCACTATGCGAAACTGTTTGCAACCCGCACAGACACTCGATCAACCAGCAGGTTTAGACCGATCCAAAGCATTCGCAGGAAGCTGCGATCTTTTATTGTTTTTGGTTGCGATTAAAGCCCGAAGTGAGGCTGTTCGCGACGTTCAAAACTCTCCACGTACTGTTCCGAGACGTCCCCCAACACGACAACAGGCCGCGCGCAGTTACTACTGCGCGCGGCCTGTTGAGCAGAGCCGTTTGACTGTCGTGAAGTGCTAATCGAACTGCGTGCTAGTCGAACACAACTGCTAGTCGAACAGCTTGTCGAGCGTCTTCTTCGCGTCCGTTCCGTACCCTTCATCGAGTTCGACTTCTTCCGATGGCTCGCGATTGATCGCGTCGGAGTAGACGTCGGCGAGCTTCTTCGCAGTTTCCCCTGCATAGAGACGCACCATGCCAACCGTCGTGCGATCGTCGAACAAGATCGTCAACAACGTCCTGTCCCCCACCAACGACAACTGAATATTGTCACGTTCCCCTTGATGGAACATGGCGGTGAACTCATCTTCGCCTAGCAGACGCGCCATCTCTTTGGTCGCCGCGAACGAACCCGCAACAAGCGCCGAGATGGTATCGATGTCGACCGTGCGCAGCTCACCGCGCTTGGTCACCAAGTGGCCTTCCTTGTCGATCAGCAGCGCGCACTTCGCACCGGACAACCTCAAGAACTCAGCCAGCAGCTTGTCGATGCGATCGATGTCCTCCTTGTAGAAAGTCAATCGATCGTGTCGCAGACGGTGGTTCCGCGACATCTTATTGGGATCCACCATGACTTAGAACGGGGGGTTGCCGAGGAAGAAGTAAGCGACTCCAGCGGCCGCCACCAAGAGCATGACGGTGAGGCCAACGACCAAGCCGACTCCACCCTTCTGGGGTGTAGCAGCAGCCGCTCGTCGACCTGCGTTTGCGGGGCGAGCCCCACTCCTCCGGCCACCGCCCGCAGGCGGAGCACCAGCGCGGCGCTTGCGCGGCGCACCCTTGGCACCAGCAGCTGCAGCCGGTCGTGCACCGCGCGTCTTCTGCGGAGCACGGCGGCCGGCACCAGTCGGCTTCGCGGCAACCGCACGCGGCGATGCCGAAGCGGGAGCAGGCGCGGGCGTGGCAGCGCCATCAGCAGCCTTCGCTGGCTTTGGAACAGTCTTGCGCGGGTTGCGACCATCGATCTTCTCGATGCTCTCGAGAACCATCGCGGCCAGCGTCTTCAACGTCGGGAAGACGCCTTCGCCGGTGTAGGCAACCGCTTCGAAGGTTGGCACCCCGAACTTGTTCATGATCTTGTCGATCTCTGCAACTGGCAGAGCGTTCGGCAAGTCACGCTTGTTGTATTGGATGACGTGCGGCAACTCGCGAATATCCTTGCCGTACTCAGCAAGGTTCTCGATCAAATTGCCGTAGGACTCGACGTTCTCATCCATCTTGTCCGGATCGGAATCCGCAACGAAGATGATGCCGTCAACACCCTGCAGCACGAGCTTGCGCGTCGAGTTGTAGTAGACCTGACCCGGCACTGTGTAGAGCTGGAACTTGGTGCGCATCCCCGCCACGTTGCCGAGGTCGAGAGGCATGAAGTCGAAGAACAGAGTGCGGTCACCGTCCGTCGAGATCGACGTCAGTTCCCCCTTGTTCTCCTCAGGAGCTTTCTGGTGAACAATCTCGAGGTTGGTGGTCTTCCCACTCATCCCCGGGCCGTAGAAAACGACCTTACAATTGACTTCCTTCAGCGCGAAGTTGATCTGGACCATGGTGGGCGCGTCGTGTGGTTGCCCGTGTGTCGATGAATCCGACACCTCTCGGGTGAACTGTTCATCGGAAGCAAGCGCCCTCTGTCTTGAGCATGCAGAGTGTTTCGTCCCGCGTTGATCCCTGCTTTTTGGGTTCATATCCTGGTCAGGACAAACCCTCGGCTGAGGTATCTCACGACGTGCTAATTGACGACACAAACGACGGTGCAAAACGTGCCCATAGCATCGAATACTCCGAGCCAAGCGCCGCGAATCTAGGCAGCAAACAGCGCGCGTCGAGCTGCCGATTGGCGAGCCGCCGAGCTAGCAGCCCGCTGAAGAACGGTTCGGTTGCCAGGCTCGTGATTTCCGATGCATGCTGGTGCGAAAAACGTAGACGAACCGACTGATTCGGTGAGACCCTCGGGTGCCGCCATGCGCAAAAAGCGCGGGGCTGGCAGCGGATGAGCTTCTCAACGGGCTGCTAGGTCAGCTTGGACGCGCGGCGAATGCGAACGACGGTTTCGTCGACTTCGCGATCCGCTTGGGCGATCTCGGCAAACTGATCGAATAGCACCACGAGGTAACTCTGATCGAGCTGCACCAAGACGGCCTTGCCGTGCGTCGCGTTCACCAGCATCTTGCTGCAAGCACCGTAGCTGCCTTCGGTAAGGCTGCGGTTGGTAGTCATCATCAGGTACGACGACAAGCCAGAGATGACATCGGGGTCGAGACCGGTCGCCAGCGAAGACGCGGCAACCAGACCGTCGTTGGTGACGACCGCCGCACCTTGGACACCGGGAGCGTGGCGAAGCTCGGCGATGGCATCATGGATCTTGCTCATGGCTTACTCCTCGACCGCGTGCAGAGCACCGGCCACGAGTTCCTGTAGTTCGGACAACACTTGCTCGACGTCGCAACCATCTTCGCATTGCGCGGCCGCGAGCGCCTCGCCAAAGACACAGATGCAGATGCGACCGAAGTCTCCTTCGACCACGGTCTTGCTCGCGTTGCCGATATCGAGGCGGCGAGCAAAACGGTGCGCGGCTTTAGCAGTCACCCGCACGATGCGAAGGAACGGATCGCGGCCGTCCTTGATCTGGCCTTTGACGATCGCCTTCGAACCGCGAATGAACGTCGCCTTTTGCACGCCGTTGAGTTCCGATACGCGCGCCAAACCGGCGCGCACTTCGGAGTTCGAACGATCAGCGCTTGCCACCGGGGCAGCGGCCTGCAGCGACGCGTTGCGCAACGATCCGTGTGACTCGACTTCGTCGAGCAGCACGCTGAGCTCTGCACCGGTGTCCGTCAACGTCGCAATGTGACTGAGCAGTTGCTCAACCTCTTGATCCGATGGGTCGATCTCACGAAGCACTTGCACGTGCTTTTGCGCCTCGTGCACAGCACCGACGCGATAGAGCACTTCGCTCAGCAAGCGGCGCGACTGAACTTCGGCCGGGTCCATGACGACCGCACGCTCAAGGCACTGCACGGCTTCCTGACCTTCTCGCGCTGCCAAGTCACGATAGAAGCTGGTCAGGCGCGCCTGGCCAAGCATCAACCAACAACCAGCGTCATCTGGGAAGCGCAGGCTCCACTCCTGACACGTAGCGTGTAGCGCGTTGCTGTCACCGAGGTCCATTTGGATCCGCGCCAATTCGCGGAACAGTTTCGGACTCGGCGAGCGAGTCAGCTTGGCACGCAGTTCGGCTGCCCTACGATTGCGCAAGCCACGGCGCGCGCAATCCAACAGCTGACGCAACTCAATCGACTTCGGAAACAGCGCCAGGCCATCTTCGGCCATGCGTTCCGCTTTGTCATTGAGGTCCAGGTTGATGTAGACCTGTCCCAAGTCGACAAACGTCGACGGCGAAGGCTGCTCTTTGGCCCTTTGCTCAAGGCGCCGCAGCTCCTTCCAGATCTTCATTCGCTGGATCAAGTGCATGGCAACTCCTTAGCGGAACAGAACAACTTGGCCTGATGCGGTTGACAAAGCGACCGTGCTAGCGCCAACTCCCATGGCACCTGGGCCCACAGTTGGCAGCGCGTATTCCCACAAGACGTCGACAGTGTCCGACGAACATGCAACCAGCACATCGTGCACTGGCTGATTCCTCAAAGTCGGCTTGCGCAAGCGCAAGAACGCACGACCACGCTGGGCGTAAATGCCTTGCACCATGTCGGTCGTCGGCATCTCACCGCGTCTCTTGCCAGTCTTGCGATCGAGCGCGATGACGCGCCCTTCTGCAGCAACCAGCAGGGTATTCTTAGCCAGGGCAA
The DNA here is from genome assembly GCA_051274975.1 of Planctomycetota bacterium. Taxonomy (GTDB): domain Bacteria; phylum Planctomycetota; class UBA1135; order UBA1135; family UBA2386. Next base: position 24,398 of record JBNMND010000047.1, read on the forward strand.
TGCCCTGGGACGATGGCGTGCGGCCAATGCTCTCGGTCCACAGCACCTTGCCGGCGTTGAAGTCGACGGCGCGGATCGCACCATCGGCACAGCCGAAGAACAACGCGTTGCCAGCCACTTCAATGGCGGTGGTCAGACCAGCGGGACTGCGCAAGACGCCGAGGCTTCGGCCATCGCTGACATCGAAGACCATGACGCGGCCATCGGCGGTTCCGACGTAGGCTTTACGACGCACGATCTTAGGCGCACCAGACGGCGCGCTGCCGAGTGAAACGCCCCACAGACGGCGACCGGTTGCCTGCTCCCAGCAGTGCATCACGCCGCCGGCATCGACGAGGGCAATGCGCCCGTCACCGACGGCGAGCGGCGTCGCCGCCTCACTCGTGAGCTTCACCGGCCAGCCTGTCGCTTGCGTGCTCGGGTCAACCGGCATGCATTCGA